>CAZQDO010000408.1:0-5599 GCA_964592085.1 uncultured Anaerolineae bacterium
TTGCAGCAACGCCAACGTAGGGGTCTCAGGAACAGAACTCGTGTCATGTACCTTTCTGCAGGAACTGAGTGAACGTCTGCCAGCAGCCACCTTCAAGGCAGTTGACGCGGCCTTTTCCCAGATGCGAATGAGAAAGACACCCCTTGACCTGCAGTTCGTGCAATTGTCCGCAGACCTGGCAGATGCAGCACTGGACCGCTTGGCTGAGGTGATGAAACCCGGCGTGTCGGAGAACGACCTCATCGCTGAAGTTGAGTGGGTGCTACGCAAGGGCGGCGCGGAAGGCAGTGTGCTGCTGATCACGTCCACAGGCCGACATACAACACCTCTGCCAGCTCATCGAAAGCTGCAGCTTGGCGATGTAGTAATCTTCTCCCCCGAACCGATCGCCCCGGGGGGCTTCATAGTACAGGCTCAGCGCACCTTTTCCCTCGGTAAACCCTCTGTCGAGGTACAGCAGACTTTTGACTTCTGCCGGGCGATCGAGGAGCGCGCCCGTGATGGGCTGCTTCCGGGCAACACCGCAGCGATGGCTGCCAAGGCAGGCTTGGAGGTCTTTCAAGAGGTCGGTGGTTCGCAACAGAGCATGGTACTAGGCCACGGCATAGGCATTGACGTGGGTGAGGCGCCGCGGGTGAGCATCGAAGACAACACAGTCTTAAAAACAGGCATGGTGGTTGCCCTGCATCCTAGCATCTACAAGGACACCTTTGCGGTCTCTGTGGGAAACACCTATCGCGTCACCCCGCAAGGGCCCGAACCATTGTTTCGCACCTCAAGCGACCTCATCGTGCTCTAGAGTTGCGCCAAGAATGACCGCTGAGGTAGTCAAGGACTTCGCAGCCCACGAACCACAATACACTAAACGAAAAGAGGAGGATAATCGTCATGAAAGAAGTCCGTTATGAAGTAAAGGGTGCCAAGGCTCTGCCAGAGATGAGCTGGGTTGAGGTAGAGGAAGCGCTCAAGAGGACGGATATTGTGATCGTGCCCGTCGCGTCAACAGAGGCACATGGCCCGCATCTGCCACTCAGCGCTGACTGTATCCACGGCACCGATCTCGCGCGGAGGACTGCCAAGATGTTGGCCGAGGAGGGGATCGAGGTCGTTGCTGGCCCCACAATTCCCTTCGGTATTACGCCCGGGTTGTTGTCCTTTCCTGGAACCATCTGCCTGCGTAACCGAACTGCCATCGAGTTGATCAAGGACGTTTGCCGCAGCCTGGACCATCACGGGTTTAAGAAGATCATTCTGGCACTGGCACATGGTGGGAACTATGCTACCATGCAGGTGGCCGCAGAGGAGTTGAAGGACGAAATTGAGGCAGATGTTTACTTTGTCACTATATTGAAGATCATGGAGTCACACTATGAAGAGATCCTCCACTCGGAACGGCCCACCGAGGAGGGGCACAGTGGGGAGGGAGAGACATCGCGCATCATGGCCATTGTGCCGGAATTGGTCCAAATGGACCACGCCGAGACCTTCTACCCAGAGAGGCCCCCGAAACCAAAGATCGTCGGCGATGACGCCCCTCTACATGGTGGGGGTTGGGCAGTGCCCGCACGTGACTACCGTGAGATCCTGCCCAAGGCCTTCCGCGGTAATTCCAAGCTAGCCACCAAGGAGGTCGGTGAGAAATTGCTAGACCTCCGTGCTCGTTGGCTGGCGGATGTAATCAAACGGGACCTCGTAGGGCGCTAGCCGTGGGATGTTTCGGTGGGTTAGAGCGCTTGGGCCAGGCTCGCCGAGGAATGCGCAATTGAGCGCCAATGCTGTCCCTATCGGTGAAGAAAACGGGCTTCGCTGGGCCAGAAGGGAGGGCCTTTTCTGCGCGATTCCAATGACGTAGACTTGGGGGCGAGGGTTGGATGAGAGGCTAAGAAAGAAAAGAGGAGGCAAGTCAATGAACTACTCGGACAGATCGGACAGAGATGATATGCTGAAGTATTACCCAGCACCAATCAATGTAGTGCGCAAGGATCGTGTCGATCGGCTGACTGCTATGATGGCGGAGCAGGACTGCCAGGCACTGGTGGTGGCCGGCAGCGCAACCATCGGCCGGCGAGGAAATCTGCGTTTCCTCTCCAACTTTGCCCCCACTACACGATACGCCTGTGCACTGTTTACCCCAGCTGCACCACCCAGGCTGCTGGTTTCTTACCCTATCCACACCTACTGGGCAGCCAGCACTTCGTGGATCGAGGACATCCAACTCAGCGAGGACTTTGCTGCGGACACGGCGTCCTATTTACAATCAGTGGGTTGCAGCAACGCCAACGTAGGGGTCTCAGGAACAGAACTCGTGTCATGTACCTTTCTGCAGGAACTGAGTGAACGTCTGCCAGCAGCCACCTTCAAGGCAGTTGACGCGGCCTTTTCCCAGATGCGAATGAGAAAGACACCCCTTGACCTGCAGTTCGTGCAATTGTCCGCAGACCTGGCAGATGCAGCACTGGACCGCTTGGCTGAGGTGATGAAACCCGGCGTGTCGGAGAACGACCTCATCGCTGAAGTTGAGTGGGTGCTACGCAAGGGCGGCGCGGAAGGCAGTGTGCTGCTGATCACGTCCACAGGCCGACATACAACACCTCTGCCAGCTCATCGAAAGCTGCAGCTTGGCGATGTAGTAATCTTCTCCCCCGAACCGATCGCCCCGGGGGGCTTCATAGTACAGGCTCAGCGCACCTTTTCCCTCGGTAAACCCTCTGTCGAGGTACAGCAGACTTTTGACTTCTGCCGGGCGATCGAGGAGCGCGCCCGTGATGGGCTGCTTCCGGGCAACACCGCAGCGATGGCTGCCAAGGCAGGCTTGGAGGTCTTTCAAGAGGTCGGCGGTTCGCAACAGAGCATGATCTTGGGCCATGGCATAGGCATTGACATGGGTGAGGCGCCGCGAGTGAACATCAAAGACAACACGGTCTTAGAAACAGACATGCTGGTTGCACTACATCCCAGCATCTACAAGGATACTTTTGCGGTCTGTGTGGGAAACACCTATCGCATCACCCCACAAGGGCCCAAGTCGTTGTTTCGCACCTCAAGCGACCTCATCGTGCTCTAGAGCTGCGATAAGGATGACCGCTGAGGTAGTCAAGGGCTTCGCAGCCCATAAACCATACCCGAAGGAAAATAAGGAGGACAAACCAATGTCAGTGAAAGAAATCCGCTACGAGATAAAGGGCGCCAAGGCTCTACCGGAGATGACCTGGGTCGAGGTAGAGGAAGCACTCAAGAGGACGGATATTGTGATCGTGCCAGTCGGTTCCACAGAGGCACATGGCCCACACTTGCCGCTGGCAACCGATGCCATGCATGGCACAGAGGCAGTACGTCGGACCGTCAGGGTTTTGGCCGAGGAGGGGATCGAGGTCGTTGCTGGCCCTACGATTCCCTTCGGCGTTACACCTGGGTTGATGGGCTTCCCCGGGACCATCTGCCTGCGTAACCGAACTGCCATCGAGTTGATAAAGGACGTTTGCCGCAGCCTGGACCATCACGGGTTCAAGAAGATCATTCTGGTACTGGCACATGGTGGGAACTATGCTACCATGCAGACAGCCGCTGAGGAACTGAAAGACGAAATCGAGGCTGATGTCTACTTCGCCAACGCCCTAAAGATCTTACGGGAAATGCGGGGGCCCCTTCTCCACTCTGAGCGGCCCACAGAAGAGGGGCATTCCGGAGAGGGAGAGACTGCACGCATTCTGGCCATTGCACCGGAGTTGGTGCAGATGGACAATGCTGAAGTGTTCTATCCTAAGGCGAAGAAGAAAGAGAAGATGACCGGTGATGAGAAGCCCTTGTTGGGTGGTGGCTGGGGAGTTCCGGTACTCGACATCCGCAAGATCTGGCCCAAGGCCTTCCGTGGCAACCCTACGGTCGCCACCAAGGAGGTCGGTGAGAAGCTGCTTGACCTACGTGCTCGTTGGCTGGCGGATCTAATCAAACGGGACCTCGTAGAGCAATAGTCGTGAAATGCTTCGTTGAGCTAGAATGCCTTGGCCAGGTATCACGCCGGAGATCAGTTATCGAGAGAGGTAGTTAACGTGACTCACAAGCGTTCGTTCACTATAGGAGACCTTACTGTCAGGTCTGGACAGAAGGGGGTTGGACACCTGCCTGTCGCCCAACTACTAAGCAATCAAACCCTTGCTATTACAGTGCATCTGGTCAATGGAGCGAAGCCAGGCCACACGTTGGGGTTGCTGGGTACCATCCATGGTACTGAACATCCGGCCATCCTTGCCATGCGAGAGGTGGTTCGTGGCCTGGACCCTGAGGAACTCAGCGGCACGCTGGTCGTCATTCCGGTGGCGAACCCCGTCTCTTTTGCAGCCCGGCAGCGCAAGAACACGCCAGAATGGGACGTGGATCACTCGAACATGAACTGGGTTTTCCCCGGCGCACGCGCAGAGCCAGCCTTTGGCGGTGGGCCCTCCCATCCTAGTGATCGCTCCTTGTCCGAGCTAATGGTTTCTGCCTTGGTGGAGAAAGTCTTTCCACTTCTCAGCGCGCTGGTTGACTTTCACTGCGCTGGCATGTTAGGGCGCGCCATTCTGAAGATCATCCAAGGCAAGAACGTCGAGGGCGAGTTGAAAGAGCTTTGTCATGGCATGGCTAGGGCTTTCGGCGTGGGACTGATCCATGAACATGACTTCAGTCCTAGCACCGCCTCTGGCCATGCTGTCAAGATGGGCATTCCATGCTGTGTGCCGGAGATCGGCGGCAGCGGTCAGAGCCGCGTGGTCACCAACTGGATGACCGACCTGACTGTGAAAGGCACATACAACGTGATGCGCTTTCTCGGCATGCTGCCAGGAGAGGTGGAGGTGCCTGAGAAGCAGTTCGTCTTCTTCCGTGCTCCACATGTACGCCCTACTGTTGGTGGATATCTGCTCTCCGAGTTTGAGGCGGAGGATCTGATGGAGACCGGCCCATCTGGCCTAAAGGTACAGGCAGGCGACCTCCTGGGAACGATCGTCAACCCATTTACCTTTGAGACGGTGGAGGAACTGCAGGCGCCGGTAGATGGAATCCTCTATCTCACCAATCAAACTGGCCTGGTGGAGGTTGGCGATCCAGGATACGCCGTGGCTGATTATGTGAAGTCTCGTTGGATCTCCTAGTTTCATGACCCTCATCAACGTGACAGGCTGCAAGGGATATTCAATCTCTGCGGGTCTGCTTCCCATGCACGTCAAGTTAAGGCCAGCGACCGCCGGTTGAGTAGATCGCAGCGCAGCGGAGAGCGTATCGAAACCAAGGGGGCGGATTTCGCAAAGCCGCTTGGCTTCGATACGGGCCTTCCACTGTGTTCCAGGCCCTACTCAGCCGGCGCTTTCGCCAGACTTGAGCCTTAGATTGACGCGCATGGTCTGCTTCCCCGCAGCAAGCTGTGGGGAAGTTTATTTCTACAGGGGGCGATCTTTCCACCTATCACGATAATTGATGAGGAGATAAGCAGCTGCACCTCCCGACCTCTCATTGACGAGGAGGCGCAGCGCCGGCCTCCTGGTACTGGAGCCAGGCGAGCCGCCGGATGGGTGCATTTCAGTTTTTTGGAATAATGTGGCATAATAGCTCCTGAGCGACTCAT
>CAZQDO010000409.1:0-2468 GCA_964592085.1 uncultured Anaerolineae bacterium
CATCTACCACGAGCGCACCCTGCGCAGCGTGGCCAACATGGTACGCCAGGATGCGGAGGAGCTCCTGCAACTGGCGGCCCAGATCCCCATCCACACCGACGTTGAGGTGTACCCCCTGGCTGAGGCCAATCGCGTCCTGCAGCGATTGAAGGACAGGGAGGTGCGCGGGGCGGCGGTGTTGGAGGTTCCTGAATAGGCAGCGAGTTGGTTTGTGGGAGTCTACAGGTTGGAAACCCGTAGTTGTTCGGGGTGACACTCCTAGCAAGGACGCCCGACGCAAACTACACCTTTCCAAGGTGTAGTGCCCACGAACCGATCAACTGCGTTTCGACTGATGCCCAGCACTCGCCAGACCAGAGGACAGGACAAGAATCAAGATGAAACGGTTTGGTTTACGAAAGTCTACAGGTTAAAAACCTATAGTCAACCAAGCCCCGTTCTCGGCGAGGATACCCGACCCAAACTACACCTTTCCAAGGTGTAGTCTCTGCTAATCGATCAGCAGCGCTTTGACTGATGCCCACCGTTCACCAAACCAGAGGAACAATATCATGGACGAACAACTGGACTTCCGCCAGCTCTTCAAATACCGCCCCAACGCCTATCACCACGTCACTTTCCCCACCAAGCGCCGTCGCCCGGTGCTGGCTGGTGAGGTCCGACAACGAGTCCACTACTGGTTCGATGAGATTGCTCGTGAGCACGACTTCCAACTGCTGGAGCGCAACACGTGGCTCGATCACGCCCACATGTTGATCTTTGTGCGCATCGGAGAAAACCTGAGTGACGTGATGCACCAACTGAAGGGCGAATCGGCGCGGCAGGTCTTTCTGGAGTTTGATGGACTCAAGCAGCAGATTGGTCTCAACAACCTATGGGCCCGCCGTTTTCGTGCTGACGAGGTTCCGCCAGATGCCGTGGAACAGGTGCGACAATACATCCGCTACCAGGAGGATATCCACACCCGCCGTGCTGGCTACCTTCCGTTGGCTCGATTGGAGCGCTGGAGAGAGCTGGAACTGTGATCTTTCTGGTCCGCAGGGACAGACACCGGTCTGCTCCGGTCAAGGCGAGGGAGGTTGGTATATTGAAGTCTACAGGTTGGAAACCTGTAGTCGCCACAGTGTCACCCTTGTCGAGGATGCCTGACGCAGACTACACCTTTCCAAGGTGTAGTGCTCACGAACCGATCACCAGCGCCTTGACCAACACCCAGCACGCACCAAACCAGAGGACAGAACAACGGTCAATGCGAGGTAGATTGGTTTACGAGAACTACAGGTTGGAAACCCATAGTCGCCTAAGCGTCACTCCTGGCGAGGATCCCTGACGCAGACTACACCTTCCAAGGTGTAGTGCCCACGAACCGATCACCAGCGTTCTGGCCGATACCCAGCACTCACTGAAGTAGAGAAGGAGGCAAGGGACAAGACGAAGTGGTTTGGTTTACCAGAGTCTACAGGTTAGAAACCTGTAGTCGCCCAAGCGCCACTCTTGTCGAGGATACCCGACGCAAACTACATCATTTCCAACGTGTAGTGTTCGCCAACTAACCACCAGCGTTCTTACCAGGGCCTAACGTTAACCAGTCACAAGGCCATCGTCCAAGAGTCCACCGCACAGGAGATTAGGGGAAGAGAGGATGACAATCAAGGCGAGGTGGGTTGGTTTACGGGAGTCTACAGGTTTGAACCTGTAGTCGCCCAAACGCCACTCTTGTCGAGGATGCCCGATCCAAACTACACCTTTCCAAGGTGTAGTGCTCGCCAATTGAGTAGGAGGTCGCTATGGCGAAGCGAAAGGCGATACCCAAGGACGTGCGTAACAAGGTGCTGGTGGATGCAATGCATCGGTGCTGCCTCTGTCCGGAGCACCAGGAAGTGGTTGACCTGCACCACGTCGTGCCCATCAGCGAGGATGGACCGAACACCGAGGGCAACCTGATGGCAGTCTGCCCCACCTGCCACGCCAAGATCCACCGCATCCGCAACCGCTACACCGTTGACCAACTCTGCATGTACAAGGAGCGCTGGGTGCAGTTGTGCGCACTAGGGCTGCCGCTGGATGTGCGAATTGCTCAGGCGTTCGACTACGACAAGCCGCCTACGCAGCCCCAGATGCCGCCAGGCATCCCTGCTCCTCCCACTCCTTATGTCGCCCACCCCTACCCCATGCAGGCTAACTTCACCGGCCGCGCCGGGGAGCGGGGCAAGCTGACGGGGTGGTTTACTTCCGACATTCAGACGGTGTTCGCCTACATCGCCATCGGCGGGATGGGTAA
Organism: uncultured Anaerolineae bacterium; assembly: GCA_964592085.1. Classification (GTDB taxonomy): domain Bacteria; phylum Chloroflexota; class Anaerolineae; order VGOG01; family VGOG01; genus CAZQDO01. The sequence goes on from CAZQDO010000409.1 coordinate 2,282, forward strand.
GAGCGCCCTGACCTGGGCCTGGCTGCAGCGGGACGTGCTGGGCCTGCCCCTACCAGGCGTGGCCGAGAAGGAACGAGCAGAGCCCACGGCATCCGTGCCCGAGGTGTCGCGACCCGAAGGCGTGCTCTGGTGGTCCTTCTACGAACGCGAGAGCACCTTCCAGAAGTTTCTGGACCAGGCACTGACC
>CAZQDO010000409.1:2478-5568 GCA_964592085.1 uncultured Anaerolineae bacterium
CGCCAGCGGCGGGAGGGTTGACCCCAGGGACATCCCCTCCATCCGCGAGAGGATGCAGGCCCTGTACAACCTGCTCTGCCAGCGCCGCTTGCTGCTGGTGCTGGACGGCGTGGAGCGCATCCTGCGGGCCTACGCCCGAATGGACGCCGCCTACCGTGGCGACGAGTTCGAGAAGGACGAGCGAGGCGACTTCCGCTCCTGCACCGATCCCAATGCCGGCACCTTCCTCCAATGGCTGGCGTCGGGGCCGATAAAGAGCAGAGTGCTCCTGACCAGCCGCCTCCCCCCACGCGAGCTCAATGGACTGGCCGGCTGCCGGCTGGTGAACCTGACCGCCTTCGATCCAGAGGATGCAGTGATCTTCTTCCATGCTCAGGGGGTGACAGGGACGCGGGCTGAAATCCAAATCGCTTGCGACCCTTACGGCTACCTGCCCCTGGCGCTGCGACTGCTCTCCGGCCTGATCGTGCGGGACAAGCGGCAGCCCGGCGACATCCAGGTGGCGAGCCGATACCCCGTGCTGCCGGAGCTCAAGGGCAAGGAACAGCACCACATCCTGGAGGTGGCCTACAACGCGCTGGACGAGAAGAAGCGCGAGCTCCTGAGTCGCATCTCCGCCTTCCGCAGCCCCATGACCTACGAAGCACTGTCCATCTTCAACACCTACAATAATCAGAAGCAATTTGACGCCGCGTTGGACGAACTGATTGACCGTGGCCTGCTGCTTTTTGACCGAGAGCGAGGGCACTACGACCTGCACCCCATCGTGCGGGGATACGCTTACGACCGCCTGGCGGACAAAGAGGGGACCCATACCCGCCTGTGCGACTACTTCGCCGCGGTACCGCTGCCTGAGAAGGTGGAATCCCTGGATGACTTGACCCCAGTCATCGAACGCTACCACCACACCGTACAGGCTGGCAATTGTGACGAGGCCGTGCGACTGCTACGTGATCGACTCATCCCGGAGCCACTCCACCACCGACTTGGTGCCTACCAAACCTGCATCGAACTCCTGCGTGCCCTCTTCCCCGACGGTGAGGACAAACCACCCCGGCTGAGGGAAGAGAGCACCCAGGGCTGGACACTGAATGCGCTAGCGGGCAGCTACGGGCTGTCTGGCCAGCCCAGCCGCGCATTGTCGCCATCTCGAGTGGCCGTTGAGCTTGCAAAGAAACTTGGGCAAAGGGAAAACGCCGCCATCAACCTACACAACACCGCGGAGACACTACATATTCCTCTCGGCAACCTTGCGGAAGCTGCACAGGCTCTCAGCCATAGCAAAGAATTGGCGGTTGAATGGGGTAACAGGTGGGAACTCAATAATGTGTTTAGAGTACTAGGAGCATTGCTGACGATCCAGGGGAATCCCTTGGCTGACGAAAAAGGCTTTACAAGAGCACTGAAGTGTGCTGAGGAAATACGTCACGCGCAGGCAAAATGCTTAGTGTGGACACAACGTGCCCATCGGGCACTGCTGATGGGCAATGCCAAAGCAGCACTGGGGGCTGCACGCAAGGCGCGCGAACTGGCAGATGTTCGTAGCTACGAGCGCGACATCATCCGGGCCGAATGGCTGCTGGGCGCGGCGCACCGCGCGCTGGGCCACTTGCATGAAACAGAGACGCACCTCACCGAGGCACTGATCTGCTGCCGCCGCATCAATCTGGTAGAGGTAGAGCCGGACATTATGCTGGAGATGGCGCGGCTGCGGTGGGCGCAGGCAAGAGGGGACGAGGTAGCGAGTGAGGAGTCAACGAGGTTGCGGGAGGAATCGTTGAAGTTGGCTCGGGAAGCGCTGGCCATCGCCGACCGGTGCGAGTATCGGCTGAAGCAGGCAGACATCCACAACTTTCTGGCTCAGGTGGCGCTGGAGAAGGGGGATCGCAAACAGGCACGGAAGCACGCGGAGATTGCCAAAGAGAGGGCATGGTGCGATGGGCCGCCCCATTGCTACAAGCCGGCGATGGAGAAGGCGGAGAGGATATTGGAATCGTGCGGAGGCAAATAATGCAAAAGCAACCCAACTCCCGCATGTGTTTCGTGTGCGGGAGGGAGAATCCCATCGGCCTGAAGGCTTTCTTCTACGAAGACGACGACGGGCGGGTGATGGTCAAGTTCACACCCCGCCAGGAGCACCAGGGGTACCCTGGCTTCGTGCACGGTGGGATCATCAGCGCCCTGATGGACGAGGCCATCGGGCGCGTGGTCACGTCCCTCAACATCTGGGCGGTGACTGCCAAGCTGGAGCTCAAGTTCCGCAAGCCCGTGCCCTTGGGAGAAGAGCTAACCATAACTGGAGAGATGATCCGCTTGCGCTCCCGGTCCTTTGAGGCCAAGGGAGAGCTGCGCCTGGCCGACGGCACCGTCGCTGTCGAAGGGTACGGCGTCTACATCCGCCTGCCGAATGAAGAGATCGAAAGGCGAAGGTCGGAGCTGGATTTCTGGGAAGTGGTACCGGACTAGACACAGGCTGGTGTCAGGAAGGCTGCTTGAGTTCCCCTGAGTTCCTCTGGGGCAAGGGAACTTGGAGGAACTCAGGGGAACTCGCGGGAACTTGTACTAGATAGAATTGAGGCAACTGCTCACTAACAAGAAAACAGGAGGGACAACTATGGAACTGAAAATCGTCAAGATCGAAAAGCCGGAGGACATCAACCTGATCCTCGGCCAGTCGCACTTCATCAAGACCGTGGAGGACATCCACGAGGTGATGGTCACCTCGGTGCCGGGGGCCAAGTTCGGGCTGGCCTTCTGCGAGTCCTCAGGCGCCTGCCTGGTGCGGGCCAGCGGCACTGACGAGGAGCTGGTGGAGCTGGCCAAGCAGAACGCCTTCGCCCTGTCCGCTGGACACTCCTTCATCGTCTTCATGCGCGACACCTACCCCATCAACTTCCTCAACGCCATCAAGAACGTGCCCGAGGTCTGCCGCATCTTCTGCGCCACGGCCAACCCTGTGGAGGTGGTCGTCGCCGAAACGGAGCAAGGCCGCGGCATCCTGGGGGTCATAGACGGGCTTCGGAGCAAGGGCATCGAGGACGAGGAGGGCATCGCCTGGCGCAAGGACTTCCTGCGCATGATCGGCTACAA
>CAZQDO010000410.1:0-5552 GCA_964592085.1 uncultured Anaerolineae bacterium
GGCACCATCAGCATCAACATCGCCAAAGACGTTTTCGCCACGATGTTCGAGACGGGCCATCCTGCTTCTCAGATCATCAAGGAGAGGGGCCTGGTCCAGATCAGCGACGCCGAAGAGCTCTCGCGCATCGTCGAGCAGGTCATAGCGGAAAACCCTGAGCCTGTGGCGGAGTACCTGGATGGCAAAGAGGCAGTGCTGCGTTTCCTGGTTGGCCAGGTGATGAAGGCCACCCGTGGCAAGGCCAATCCCAAGTTGGTCAACAGGTTGCTGCGAGAGAGGTTGACAAGTCAGGGTTAAGATCCTCATAACGAAATGAACATAGTCCGACATATCCAGAAGAAACTTCGAGATAATCACTACGAGATCTCATTCCATGCGGAACGCGAGCGAGAAAACGATCATCTGTTGGTAGCGGATATCGAGGAGAGCATACTTCTGAGTGGTGAACTCCTGGAGGACTACCCTGATGACCCTCGCGGTCATAGTTGCCTCGTATTGGGATTCAACCGAACTGGGCAGGCAATCCATACTGTCTGGGGACTGTTGCCCACCGACTGGGTGAGACTGATCACTGTTTACATCCCGAAACCGCCCAAATGGATTGATCCTTGGACGAGAGGAGGAAAGTAGAAATGACGCATGAATTTGCTCCCTGCTCGCTCTGTGGTGGTGAGGTAGTGGCCAAGTTAATTCAATATGAATATCGCTGGCAAGACAAGCTCTTCGTGTTCGAAGATGTGCCGGCAGGAGTCTGTCAACAATGCGGCGAGATATATTTTACCGCTGAGACCGTGAAAGCGATGGAGAAGACGGTCCTCAAAGAGCTCAAGCCTAAGCGAGTCATTCAGGTGCCTGTTTTCTCATACGCTGAGGTGGCGACAGCTTAATCGCCGCCTCATGATGAGTGACGGTCTCTGATCGAACCCTTTTCGCCTCGGTTGGAAGACCCTTCAACAAGCTCAGGGCAGGCTCTTCGGCGATCAAGCTAATCGTGGCTTGACTTTCGAGGCTCTTTGTGTACAATATGACAAGCAAATTCGGAGGAACAAGGGCGTTCTCAGTGAGTCTGTGACAAGCGCCCCTGGGCGCTTTTTGTTTCTCCCCAAATACAACCGAGGAGGTTAAGTAAGAATGCAAGAGAATCCTGTCAGTGAAAATCCCTATGAGATAGCGCAGAGGCAATTCGACAATGCGACCAGGTATCTCGACCTGAAAGCAGGTATCAAGGCCAAGCTGCGGCTCCCCAAGCGGGAGCTGAGCGTCCATTTTCCGGTGAAGATGGACGATGGCAGTATCCAAATGTTCACTGGTCACCGCGTGCAGCACAACCTGGCTCGTGGCCCCGCCAAGGGGGGTATCCGCTACCATCCTGACGTGACTCTGGACGAAGTACGCGCCCTGGCTATGTGGATGACCTGGAAGTGTGCCGTGGTGGGGATTCCCTACGGCGGCGCCAAGGGCGGCGTGGTCTGCAATCCCAAGGTGATGTCGGAGCGAGAACTGGAACGCCTGACCCGACGCTTCACCAGCGAGATCATCATGTTCATCGGCCCTGAGTCCGACATCCCGGCCCCCGATGTCAACACCACTGCCCAGACCATGGCCTGGATCATGGACACCTACAGCATGACCAAAGGCTATTCGGTGCCGGCGGTGGTCACCGGCAAGCCCGTCGAGATCGGTGGAAGCCTGGGTCGTCGGGAGGCCACTGGCCGTGGAGTGATGTTCACCACTCGTGAGGCCCTCAAGCACCTGGGGATGCCAATTGAGGGGACACGGGTGGCTGTGCAGGGCTTCGGCAACGTGGGCGCCATCGGTGCCCAGCTCTTGCAGGAATTGGGCTGCACCGTCATCGCTGCTAGTGACTCGCGAGGGGGCATGTATAACCCAAAGGGCTTCGATGTGGAAGACGTGATGCGCCACAAGGCGGAAACGGGCACCGTGGTCGGCTACCCGGGAACCGATACGATCACCAACGAGGAGTTGCTGGAGCTGGACTGCGAGGTCCTCGTGCCGGCCGCTCTGGAGAACGAGATCACCGAGGAGAATGCAAACCGTGTCAAGGCTCGCATCATCTCCGAGGGAGCCAATGGCCCCACCACCCCGGAGGCGGATGCCATCCTGTTCGACAAAGGCGCCTTTGTCATTCCCGATATATTGGCCAACGCGGGTGGGGTGACGGTGTCCTATTTCGAATGGGTCCAGGGCTTGCAGTCCTTCTTCTGGAGCGAGGATGAGGTCAATGCGAATCTGGAGAAGATTATGATCAGCGCTTTCAATGATGTGCTGGCTATCTCCCGAAGGAGAGAGGTTGACATGCGCATTGCGGCCTACATCCTAGCCATTGACCGTGTGGCCAACGCTACCCTGCTGCGGGGCATCTACCCGTAAAACGTAAAAGCTGAGGAGGCACTCAAGGATGAGAACCAGTGACAATGACGTAATGGATGTCCCTACTCCGTCGGCAGAGCAGCACACTGCGGAAGAAGACATCTACGAAGCCTGCTCGTACCCGGCGGAGGCGCTGTTCAGTAGCGCGGCCAATCCCTACCAGGTGGCGTTGCGCCAGTTTGATATGACGACCGGGTATCTGGACTTGAAAAGGGGGTTGATTGACTTCCTGCGGGAGCCCCGGCGAGCCCTGATCGTCACCTTCCCGGTGAGGATGGACGATGGGTCGGTGAGGATGTTCACCGGTTACCGTGTGCATCACAGCGCAGTGATGGGAGCAAGCAAGGGCGGGGTACGTTACCACCCTGACATCACCCTGGATGAAATGCGCGCCCTGGCCATGTGGAATACGTGGAAAGGCGCTGTGGTGAATGTCCCCTTTGGCGGTGCGCAGGGGGGCGTGGCCTGCGATCCGGAGTTGCTATCCGAGCGCGAGCTGGAGCGCCTGACACGGCGCTACATCAGCGACATCTCGCTGCTGGTGGGACCGGAGAGCGACATCCCCGATCCCGATCTGAACACGGGACCGCAGATCATGGCCTGGGCCATGGACACCTACAGCATGAGCAAGGGGCACTCGGTAGCGGCCGTCGTTACGGGCAAACCCCTGGAGATCGGAGGTACGCTGGGCCAGGCCGGAGCCATCGGGCGGGGTCTGATGTACGTTATCCGGGAAGCTTTCGAGCGGATGGGCAAGAAGTTAGAGAGGGCCACCGTTGCGGTGCAGGGCTTCGGACGGGTGGGCTCCAATGCGGCTCTCTATCTGCAGGAGGCCGGTTGCCGTATCGTGGCCGCCAACGACTTGCATGGCGGAGTGTACCATCCCAGGGGCTTCGACGCTGTGGCTGCCGTTCGTCACGTGGCCCAGAAACGCACGGTGGCGGGTCTGGAGGGGACAGAACCCATCACAGAACAAGACCTGTTGAGCCTGGACTGTGACATCATCGTGCCGGCTGCCCTGGGCAACCAGATTCGGGCCGATAACGCCGAGCGGGTCCAGGCCAGGTGCATCGCCGAGGGAGGACCAGGCATCATCACCCCTCGTGCCGATGCCATTTTGGCTGACAAGGGAATCTGTGTCCTGCCCGACATCCTGGCTAGCGCCGGGGGGATGGTGATGTCCTACTTTGAATGGGTGCAGGATGTGCAGTCCTTCTTCTGGAGCGAGGAGCAGATCAACGCCAGGCTTCAGAAGACTATGGCGCACAGCTTCCAGCAGGTATGGGATATCGCCCAGGAGCGTAAGTTGCCCATGCGTACGGCGGCCTACATTCTGGCTGTCGGCCGAGTGGCTAAAGCAACGCTGCTGCGGGGCATCTGGCCGTAAAACGTAAAGCGTTAAAGCATGAAACGTGAAACGTTAACACCCAGTAGCGATCCCATTACGTTTTACATTTTACAGAATTGGCGACAGAGCAACTATGACCCCCATCACTCTTCAACTTACCGATATGGCCCACGGCGGCGATGCGCTGGGGCGGAACGAGGGCAAGGTGATCTTCGTGCCTTACGCCATGCCAGGCGAAGAGGTCACCGTAGAAATCGTCGAGGACAAGGGGCGCTATGCGCGAGGGCGGCTGGTCGAAATCCTCTCGCCTTCGCCTCACCGGGTTGATCCTCCGTGCCCCCACTTCGGGCCTGGGAGGTGCGGCGGGTGCCAGTGGCAGCACATCGCCTACCCGGCCCAACTGGAGCTCAAGGCCACGGTGGTTGGCGATCAGCTGGCCCGCCTTGGCCGCCTCCCCGATGTCCCCGTGAGACGGCCCATCCCCAGCCCCTCACCCTGGCAATACCGCAACCACGTCCAGTTCGCTGTCACGGTCGATGGCCAACTGGGCTTCGTGGCCACCGATGGTCGGCAAGTGGAGACTGTAGAAGTATGCTACTTGCTACATCCCCTCCTGGAGGAGCTTTTTGCTGCCCTGGATCTTGAGCAACCGGGGCTAGCGCGGCTTTCTCTGCGATCTGGCATCAACACCGGCGACCAGATGATGATCTTCGAGACTCACGACGACTTGCCGCCGGCCCTGGAAAGCGACCTGCCCGTCTCCTGCGTCCTGCTTCTCTCCGATGGCACCCCCATCAACCTGATCGGCAACAACCACGTCACTGAGCTGGTGGCTGGGCGAAGATTCCGCATCTCAGCCACCAGCTTCTTCCAGGTTAACACCGCTGCCGCCGAGAAGTTGGTTGGCGTGGTCGGTGAGTATCTGGCCCCTGCAGGTGACGAGGTGCTTCTGGACGCCTACTGCGGCGTAGGGACCTTCGCCCTGAGTCTGGCCGACAAAGTGGGCCAGGTGATCGGCATTGAGGAAGATGCAGGCGCTGTGGCGGACGCACGGTTGAACGCTGAAGGGATGGCCAACGTGGAGTTCATCGAGGGGAGCGTGGAAACGATTCTGCCCAGGTTGGAAAGACCAATTGGCCTGGCGGTGCTAGACCCGCCCCGTCAGGGGTGTAAGCCAGAAGCACTGGCGGCCCTGATCGAGCTAAGCCCTCACCGCTTCCTCTACGTCTCCTGCGATCCTGCCACCCTGGCCCGCGACGCCCACAAGCTGGCTGATGGTGGCTATCAACTGGTGGAAGTCCAGCCAGTGGACATATTTCCCCAGACTTATCACGTCGAAAGCGTAGCCCTTTGGGAAAGACCAACGGGCTAACCCCTAACGCCCACGACTGCCCCGTTTCAAACCCCCGCGGCACATAGACGGGGTTTCACCGTTTCCCCCTTGTTATGTGAATCATCCTTTTCCTGATGCTTGAGTTATCCTTTTCCTGAGAAAGAAATCAGGATTTTCCCAATAGACGTTTGGCCCTCCGGTATGATATAATGTATATGGGGAGATGGTCGCCGATCTCTACTACGAGGATGCGTCCCGATCTCACTGCCATGCCGAAGGCGCAAATCCCCTACAGAGATCTTTATGGGTCTTTGGGAACTGGCACGGGTAGCGCGCCGGAGTCCCCAACTTGTTGGGGTTATGGCGTGCCCCCCCCAACAAGTTGGAGACTCCAACGCCGTGATCCTGCAAAATCCCAGAGAGCTATCTTTATTTGCAGGCAGAGCTTCATCAGGGCAAGGAGCCGTTGAATCGGCAGAG
>CAZQDO010000411.1:0-5550 GCA_964592085.1 uncultured Anaerolineae bacterium
ACTTCCTCAGGGCATTGATGGTGCCCAACTTCACCTTAAAACCGATATGAGCCACCGGGGAAGGATTTACGCCCACGTATACTAGGTCAGAATGGTGGAGGAGCACCGGCTTGAGTTTGACATTCTGCCCCAGTTGTGGTATTATCTCCTATAACAACTGAATATCACTTAGACGAGACTTTTCTTATCCAGAGAGGTGGAGGGACCGGCCCTGTGAAGCCTCGGCAACCAAGTTGGTAAATCGGTAGAATGGTAAATTGGTAGATCGGTGGATCAAGTCCCAGTTTACCAATTTACCAGTTTCCCAATCTACCAGCTATGGTGCCAATTCCGGCAGACCCTTAGGGGGTTCTGGAAGATGAGAGCGTCGCAACGACGCGAATGCCTCTTCAACCGGTACATCCCGCTGAAGAGGCTTTTTTAGTTCCCCTCTCTCCTCTCTGATTGGGAAAGCCCAAACCACATTGGTCGTAAGACGACCGGAGAGGAGACTGTTTTGACTAACCATTTTTCAACCCAGGCCGTACACGCTGGTGAGGTAAAGCGCAAGCCCTACGGCGCCATCACCACCCCCATAATCCAGGCTTCGACCTATACCTTCGAGGATACGGCCGAAATCCTGGACTACATGCAACGCCTGGCGGCCAACGATCCGAACGCGCGAGACGAATATGGACGCTACGGCAACCCGACGCAGAAGGTCGTGGAGCGTAAGATGGCCGCGCTGGAAAGGGGAGAACGGGCACTGCTTTTCGCCAGCGGGATGTGTGCCATCACCACGGCATTGTTTACTCTGCTGTCCACTGGCGACCACCTGGTGATGGTCAGCGGCAGCTACCGCCGCACACACGAATTCGCCTTCAGCTACTTGAACCGCTGGGGGATCGAGGCGACCTCGGTGCCGATTGACGACCCCGACGCCCTGGCCGCCGCCATTCGCCCCACCACCCGGGTAATCTTCTCCGAGACGCCAACCAATCCCTATCTGCGCGTCATAGACCTGGCGCCAACGGTCGAGCTCGCTAAACAGCACAGTATCACCACCATCCTCGACAGCACCTTCGCTACGCCCATCAACCTGCGCCCGCTGGAGTACGGCGTTGATCTGGTGATCCACAGCGCGACCAAGTACCTGGGAGGTCACAACGACCTGCTGGCCGGAGCAGTCATTGGCTCCAGCGAGATATTGGCCCCAATCCAATCAGCGCGGGGGGTGTTGGGTGGCATAAGCAACCCCCATGAAGCCTACCTGCTGCTGCGCGGCCTGAAGACGCTGGAGCTGCGCGTCCGCCGCCAAAACGAGAACGGGCTGCGCGTGGCCCAGTATCTAGCAGATCACCCAGCCGTCCACTGCGTCCATTACCCCGGCCTGCCCAGCCACCCCGACTACGAGATCGCCCGGCGGCAGATGGCCGGATTCGGCGGCGTGGTCAGCTTCGAGATCGAGGGTGACATGGACAAAACGTCCCGTTTCGTTGATCTCCTGCGCCTGCCCTACATCGGCCCTACGCTAGGCGGCGTGGAAAGCATCATCGAGCAACCGGCCATGCTGTATTCTTTGGACCGTGAGGAGCGGTACGAAGCGGGCCTCAAAGACAACCTGGTGCGCTATGCCCTGGGTATAGAGGACGCCGATGACGTGATCGCGGACCTGGCTCAGGCGCTGGCCCAGATTTAGCTTTGCAGCACGGGGGGATGGATGATCGTACACAAATTCGGCGGCACCTCGGTAGGAGACGCACAACGCTTTGCCAGTGTGGCAGACATCGTGATGAAAAACCATAACGAGACAAGCGGCGTGGCGACGGGCGAGACGGTGGTCGTCGTCTCGGCGATGAGCGGCGTGACCAACCAACTGATCGCCGGAGCGCGGGCCGCAGCCGAGGGCAAAGACGCTGTATACCGCGAGGTCAAGGCCGGGCTGTTGAGCAGGCACCTGGAAGTGGTGGAGACGTTGTTGGGTCAAAGTCCAGAGCGACTGGAAGTGGGCGGACTGATCGAGGATCGGCTGCACGAGATGGAGCGGCTTTACCGCAGCATCGCCGTGCTGGGAGAGTTGACCGCCCGTGGCCGTGACGTGGTGGCGTCCTTTGGTGAGCAGCTCTCGGCAAACATCCTGGCCGCCGTGTTGCGAGATCGGGGTATGCGCGCCCAGGCGGTCAGTGCGACCGAGTTGATTGTCACCGACGACAACTTCGGCGCAGCGACGCCGCTGATGGATCAAACCCGCCAGCAGTTGCAACAGCGGATTCGGCCGCTGGTCGAGCGGGGTGTGATCCCGGTCATCACCGGTTACATCGCCGCGACCGAGGAGGGTGTGACCACCACTCTGGGGCGTGGAGGCGGCGACTACACCGCCGCCATCGTCGGTGCAGGGCTGGACGCCGATGAGGTGTGGATCTGGAGCGATGTGGACGGCATCCTCACCGCCGATCCCAACATCGTTCCCCAGGCACGCACCCTGACCGAGCTCTCTTACGCCGAAGCGGCCAACCTGGCCTATTTCGGCGCGGACGTGCTTCACCCCAGGACGATCCGTCCGGTCACCGAAAGCGACATTCCCTTGCACATCGTCAATAGCTTCAACCCCACCAACGCCGGCACACTGATCGTCGAGACACCCAGCCTCGACCGTGAACTGCTGCCGGCGATCATCTCCACCACTGGCCTGAGCATGATCGCCATAGGCAGTCAGGACGACGTCGCTTCGCTTACGAGAGACGCCGCTTCGCTTACACCACTGCGGATGGCCGCTCGCGCATTGCAGCGCCTCAGCGAAGTGGGCGTTGACGTGCTGATGTTCTCGCAATCCCTTTCCGAGCACAGTCTGAACCTGGTGGTGCGCGAACAGGATCAGGCCCATTGTCTGAAAGTCCTCCGCCGCGAGTTCGAGAGCGGCAACCGGGACAACGTTTGCAGCCTGGGGGTCAAAGAAAGGGTGGCGACCATTTCCGTCGTAGGCGTGCCGGGCTGGAACGAGACGCCGTCCGGAGCGGTCGGCAGCATTGTCTCCCACGCATTCTCCGCGCTGGGCAAGCACCGCACCCGCGTCATCGCCGTGGCCCAGGCAGCCACCGAACACAGCGTTTCTTTCTGCATCCCTGAGGATCAGGTGGCGGATACAGTGCGCTTTCTGCACCGCGAGTTAGGCTTGGAGGACAAACTTGACAAATCAGGCTAAAGCGAGTATCATTATGTTCGACTAGAGAGTCCAGCCCCTGAGAGTTTTCACCGAGTATCAGTGGATCCAAAATTGCTCCAAGGGGATTGTCAAATCCAGGCCGAGCAAAATTGGATCTGCCGAATACCACTGAATGGAACGAGACAGATGATGTCCCATCAGCATGAAGCCCGTTTCGCCTATTTTAGCTTTTTGTTTTGGTGCGTCTTCAGAGAGGGCGGTTGCTCTGCTACGGGTGGAGGCTGACGCTTGGCATAGGCGAAATCCTGGGAATGATGTAAAGACGTGGAGCAACCCGCTCCACGTCTTTTTTTATATCTGGGCAATGCCCGTTCATTGAAACCTAATCTTATGGAGGAGAAAGAAATATGACCAGAGTAGCATTTCAAGGCACCGCCGGGGCTTACTCCGAGGAGGCCATCCGCCAGTTCTTCGGCCCGGAGGTGGAAAGCGTTCCCTGCCGAACGCTGGATGACGTATTCCCCGTCGTGGAAAACGGCGACGCCGAGTACGCGATGGTGCCGGTGGAGAACGCCGTCGCCGGCTCCGTGGTCCGCTCCTACGAGCTATTGATGGAGCGAGATCTTCGCATCTACGCCGAGACGATCTTGCACGTGCGGCATACGCTGCTTGTCCTTCCCGGCACCACGTTGGACGACCTGAAGCGCGTGCGGTCGCACCCCCAGGCACTGGCCCAATGCCAGCGCTACCTGAGCCGCCACGGGCTAGAACCTGAGCCCGCGTTCGATACCGCCGGTAGCGCTCGCGACCTGGCGGCTAACCCCGAACCCGGCGTGGCTGCAATCGCCAGTGCCCTGGCCGCTGAGCTATACGGCCTGGAAATCCTCAGCGCAGGAATCGAGGACTTCCCTTTCAACTACACGCGCTTCTTCGTCCTCGCCCTCGATGATCCCCCCCGCGCGCAGCGAACCAAGACCTCCCTCGTCTTTTCTACCCGTCACCAACCAGGGGCGTTGTACGAGGGCCTGGGTGAATTCGCCACGCGAGGCATCAACCTGACCAAGATCGAATCGCGCCCGCGCCTGAATCGGCCCTGGCAATACATTTTCTATCTGGACTTTGAGGGACATTGGAAAGACCCGCAGTGCGAGGCAGCCATCATGGGATTGCTACGGCGCTCCTCGTTCGTCAAATTGTTGGGTTCCTACCCGGCTGCTACGACGCCGGCTCTTGACAATGCAGTTATGGTACCGAAGTAGATCACGTACCCAGGAGGTGATGATATGATCGTTGTGATGAAGCAAGGTGCGACCAGAACTCAGATCGCCAACGTTACCGCCCGCATCGAGCAGTTGGGCTGCCGGGTGCACATCTCGGCAGGCGAAGAGCGCACCATCATCGGCATCATTGGTAACGGGCGTCCGCTGGATGAAGAGCTAATCGGGCGGATGGACGGGGTCGAGCGGACGGTGCCCATTCTGCGGCCTTTTAAGCTGGCCAGCCGGGATTTTCACCCGCAGGATACCACCGTCCCGGTCAATGGGGTAACGGTCGGCGGCCGACAGTTGGTCGTGATGGCAGGCCCGTGCGCCGTGGAGAGCTACGATCAACTGCTGGAGACCGCGCGGGCTGTGAAAGAGGCGGGGGGACACGTGCTGCGCGGCGGGGTCTTCAAGCCCCGCACCTCCCCCTACAGTTTCCAGGGGTTGGGTGAGGAAGGATTGAAACTTCTGGCCAAAGCACGCGATGAGGTAGGGCTACCGATTGTCACCGAGGTGATGGACCCTCAACAGGTGCCACTGGTCACTACCTACGCCGACATCCTCCAGATCGGCGCGCGGAATATGCAGAACTACACTCTGCTGCACGCCGTCGGTGAGGCGCAGCGGCCAGTACTGCTCAAGCGCGGCATGATGTCCACCATCGAGGAATTGCTGATGGCGGCGGAGTACATCCTTTCACATGGCAATGACCGCATCATCCTGTGCGAACGGGGCATCCGCACCTTTGAGAAACACACCCGCAACACCCTGGACATCAGCGCCGTGCCGTTGCTCAAGCAACTCAGCCACCTGCCGGTCGTTGTGGACCCCAGCCACGGGACGGGCAAGTGGGAACTGGTAGAGCCAATGTCCCGAGCAGCAGTGGCAGCCGGAGCCGATGGCCTGCTCATTGAGGTTCATCCCTGCCCCCAAGAGGCCCTCTCCGATGGAGTACAATCCCTCAAGCCAGTCCGTTTTGCCACGATGATGCGAAGCCTTCGGCCCCTGGCCGCAGCAGTCGGGAGAACGCTGTAAGGAGCCGAAATGAGGGGCTTTCGCAGCGGTATAGTCAACTCAAAGTAAGTAACGGCTCAACTCAAAGTAAGTGACGGCTCAACTCAAAAGCGTTTCTAGTAAGCGGTGTGT
>CAZQDO010000412.1:0-5550 GCA_964592085.1 uncultured Anaerolineae bacterium
GCGAATACTTGTTGTTGGAGGACCATCCGCCCAGCACGACGCCGTAGGTCGCCAATCCCGCCACAGCCAGGAGGTAGAGCACCCCGACGTTGACATCGGCCATGTACAGCGGGATCTCGCGGCCCAGGAGGTGAATGGACGTGCCTACAGGAACGACGGCGAAAGCAAGGAGGGCGGTGGCTATGGAGAGTCCCGGCGCGATGACATAGAGTACCTTGTCCGCTTTCGAAGGGATGATCTCTTCCTTGAAGATGGCCTTAACAGCATCGGCCACCGGCTGCAAGAGGCCAAAGGGCCCGGCCCGATTGGGTCCGTAGCGTATCGTGAAGCGGGCGGCCATCTTGCGCTCGAACCAGGTCGTGTAGGCGAAGCCGACCAGCAGCCCGACGACAATGATGATGCTTTTGATGAGGGGGATGACGATGTTTGCTACTAGGTCCATTGGCAATTCTCTGTCAGCGCCCTGAGCTTGTCGAAGGGTGCGGCTCTTGCAAACCCGCATCCTTCGACAGGCTCAGGATGCTTATCATGACATCTTATTAATCTTTACCCACGTGACGATCGCTGTCTTGTCCAACAGAGCACCGACTGGCGCTTCAGGGAAGCCACGAGGTACGAAGACGCAGCCGGTGCGGATGTCCTTGCTGACTCTGGCGGCTAGCTTGAGTTCTCCTCTGGATGAAACTACGGTCGCTGTTGCTCCGTCGGCGATGCCCAGCGCCTCGGCGTCGGCGGGGTTGATCTCCACGAAGGGCTCCGGCACGAACTGGCGCATGATGTCCGCCTGGCCCAGTCGGACGCCTCCGTCGTAGAGCAGACGGCTGGTGACCAGAGCCAGGGGGTACTCTTCATCACTGGCTGGCGGTTGATACTCGACTCCGACCAAGCTTGAAGGCCCGCTCTCAGTCTCTGCCCTGGGCAAGCCGCCTTTGCCCAACACTTCATGGCTGATGTTGTTATACATCGGCGCAAGCTTAGCAATCTCCGCCATCACCTCGCCAGCCGATGCATAGCCGAAGCGGTGTCCTGAGCTTGTCGAAGGGTCGCTGCCCATGGCCTGGGCCAACTCAGCCAATATCTGGTCATCGGGCCTGGCCTCACTCGATGGCCGCAGCGCCTTTCGTACCTGCTGCACTCGTCCCGCCAGGTTGGTGAAGGTGCCCTCCGTCTCGGCGAAGCTGGCCGCTGGCAGCACCACATCGGCCAGTTTAGCTGTTTCGGTTAAGAAAATATCTTGCACTACCAAAAAGTCCAACTTTTCCAGAGCTTCCTTGTCTGCATGGGTAGCCGGGTCAGACTTCATCACGTAGAGGGCTCTGAGCCTGCCTTCAGCAGCCGCTTCCAACATCTCGTCTGCGGATAGCCCTGTCTCAGAGGGCAGCTCCGTGAGCCACTGTGCCCCGAACCTCTTGCGCGCCTTGCTGCCGGCTATACTCTGTCGGCCCGGCAACAGATGGGGTGCCACGCCCATGTCCAAAGCGCCCAGGGAGTTGCAGTCTACGGCCAGGTATTGGGTATTGAATACTGGATATTGGATATTGGAGGCAGGGCCGCAGATGATGAGAACACGCTCGGCCTGGGTCAGCATTTCTGCCGCCTGGTTTAAGGTCTCCCCCGGTACGCCAGTCACCTCTTCGACTACGGACGTTTCACGTTTCACGTTTGACGTTTTACGTCTGACCAACTCATTGAGCAAAGCCACCTCACTCCCCGGCTTATACGCCAACCAGGGACCACCGTAGCGGTTCAGTGCTATGCGGCGCGGATTGGCTACGATGACCTTCGTCCCATTGGTGAGCACAGCCCGCCGGATGAAAAGCTCGACGATGGGCGCTTCCTCGGCGGGATCAACGCCCATCAGGAGGATGACGTCGGCTTCACTGATCTCCGTCAGGGATCCTAGAGGCTTGGCTCCGTCGGGTACGCGCCCGATGTGATCCACGTTGTTGGTGCCCACCACGGCTCGCATGAATCTCTGAAAGAGGTAGTTGGCCTCGTTGGTGGCGCGGGTCGAGCCGATGCCGCCCACACTGTCTGGCCCGCTCTCATCTATGATCTCGCCCAATCGGCAGCTTATCAACTCTAGCGCTTCTTCCCAGGTGGCGGGCTCCAGCTTGCCGCCGCGCTTGATCAAGGGAGTCTTCAGCCTGTCGGGACTGTGGACGAAGGCGTGGCCGAAGCGGCCCTTGTCGCAGAGCCACTGGTCGTTGACCTCGGCGTTCTCCCGTGCCATGACGCGGCACAGCTTGTTCATCTTGACGTCCAGGGTGACGTTGCAACCCACGCTACAGTAGGGGCAGATGGTGGCCGTGCGCTCCAGTTCCCAACTGCGAGCCTGGAAGCGGAAGACGCGGCTGGTGAGGGCTCCCACGGGGCAGATGTCCACGATATTGCCTGAGAACACGGAGTCCAGAGAGTAGCCGGAGAAGGTGTCTACTCTGGTCCGATAGCCTCGCTCGAAGCAATCCAACTGCGGTTCATCGGCCCACTCTTCCAGGAAGCGTATGCATCGCCGGCAGAGGACACAGCGCTCATCATCTTTCACGATGAGGGGATTGATGGCATGGTCTTTTCTCCCGTGGCGCTTCTCCTCGATGAAGCGGCTCTCGGTGGCTCCGTACTTGAAGACCCAATCCTGGAGGGTACATTCCCCGCCCTTGTCGCAGATGGGGCAATCGAGGGGGTGGTTGGTGAGGAGAAATTCCAGCATCCCCCTGCGGGTCTTGATCACCTCTGGGGTGTTGGTGTGCACCACCATGCCTTCTCGCACGGGCGTCGTGCAGGCCGTCTGCAGGCCGCGCATCTTCTCGATCTCAACCAGGCACAGGCGGCAGCCCCCCAGCGGGAGCAGCTTCTCGTAGTAGCAGAGGGTGGGGATCTCGATGCCAATGCTCTCGGCGGCTTCCAGAACTAAAGTTCTCGCCGGGACTGTTACCTCTTGGTCGTCTATGGTTAGAGTTACCGTTGACTCCATGTATCAGAATCCTGTGTTGTACGCACTGGGCAACGCCGCCAGTTCATTGCCTCTACCGGTATAGTTCCTTGTAACCACCCTTGCGCCAGACAATGTCAACGATGGCGATGGTTTCTTCTTCGTGATCAACCCAGTAAACTGCACGATACGGACCGATGCGATACTTGCATACCCCTTCCATTCCTACCGGTGGGTTCTTAAGCCGCTCGTGCTCGATTTGAGCGGCATTTTCAGCGAGCCAGGTGAGCTTGCTCAGGGTACGGGCGGCGTTCTGACGGTCCAGATGTTTGAGACTGCTCCTCGCTCTATCGGACAGACTGAGCTTATAGCTCATCCTCTAGCCCCAACTCTTTGACCACGTCCTCAAACGATGTCATTCTGCCCGCCAGGTAATCATCTTGTCCAGCTTGCAGACCGGCGATGATCTCAGGATCGCTGAAAAGCTCCCGGTCTTCCAACTCCTCTAGCCTGTCCAGCAGAACCTGAAACAACTTGATGTCTACTACCACGGCCGTCGGTTCTCCATGTTTGTAGACGGTGGGAAGCTCTTTTATCACAGAGTGTAATTCGCTTTTCACTTCCACTGTCATTATCGTTCACCTCACGGTCAATGGTTCTCAGCTATGCAACTGAAAAGAACTACTCCAGACAATGCTTCTCACGAATATGATACAGGTATTCATCGCGGAAGTGTCGGATGCTGGAGGTGACAGGCCCCAGGGCTGCGTCGCCCAGGGGGCAGAAGCTCTTGCCACCGATGTTGTCGCAGATGTCCAAGAGGAGGTCAATGTCCTCTTCGCGCCCCTGGCCGTGCTCAATACGGTACAGAATTTTGTACAGCCAATCAATGCCCTCTCGGCCAGGGAGGCACTTCCCACAGTCCTCGTGGCGGAAAAACTCGGCCAGCCGCTCCACCACCCTGACGATGCACGTCCCCTCGCCGATGACGATCACCGCTCCGGAGCCCAACATGGAGCCGGCCTCCATCAGCGACTCGAAGTCCAGATTCACCCGGTCTATCGCCTCGGCGGGCAACATCGGCGTGGACGCTCCGCCAGGAATGACGGCCTTGATGGGCTTTCCGTCCAGTGGCCCACCGGCGCAATCGTTGATGAGCGTCCGCAAGGGCGTGCCCAGGGGCAGTTCGTAGACGCCGGGCTTCTTGACGTGGCCACTGATGGCGAAAAGCTTTGGCCCTGGGCTCCTCTCCGTCCCGAAGCCCCGGTACCACTCGGCCCCGTGCTGGACGATGAAGGGCACGTTGAACAGGGTCTCCACGTTGTTGATGATGGTCGGCTTGCGATAGACGCCCTCGCTGGCCGGGAAGGGCGGCTTGAGCCTGGGGTGACCGCGGTCGCCCTCCAGCGAGGTCAAGAGCGCGGTCTCCTCGCCGCAGATGTAGGCCCCCGCGCCGCGATGCACTAGCAGTTCCAGGTTATAGCCGCTGCCAAGAATATCCCGCCCCAGGTAGCCCTTCTCATAAGCCTGGTCTATGGCGTGCTCCAGCCGTTCGGCCCCGAAGGCGTACTCACCGCGGATGTAGATAAAGGCCTGTTCCGCCTGGCAGGCGTAGGAAGAGATGACGATGCCTTCGATGAGGCCGTGGGGATCGTCTTCGATGAGCACCCGGTCTTTGAACGTGCCCGGCTCGCCTTCGTCGGCGTTGCAGACCAGGTAGCGAGGGAAGACGCCTTTGGGCAGGAAGCCCCATTTCACCCCAGCCGGGAACCCTGCCCCGCCGCGCCCTCGCAGGCCCGACGCCTTGACCAGCTCCACCAGCTCCTCGGGTTGGTACTCCTTCAGCGCCTTAGCTAGGGCCTGATACCCGCCCCGCTCGATGTAGGTTTTGATCTCGTGGGAGTTTGGGACCCCCACGTTTCGCAAGAGGACCTTTTCGTCCATTTGGTTGCTCTGTTTCAATCTCGTGCTCTCGCAAAGGCAAACACTGCCCGCAGGCTTTGCGGTGTGAGAGTGGGATAATTGTCCAGCACTTGCTTCTCGGTCCACCCGGCAGCAAACAGGCCAAGGAGAAACTCAACGGAAAGCCGCGTGCCTTTGACCGCCGGTTTGCCTAACAACACTTCTGGATCAGAGTGGATGTACTCTCTCCAGTCCATTGCTTATCTCTTTCTCCAGTGCTATCACCGCACGACAACCTGGAGGGAGTAAGTCTCCAGCGGTTCCACGTCCTTTTCCCAGGGGCGGTGATAGACCAGCTTGAGGGCGAACCTACCTGCGTTCACTGCTTCGAAGCGGAGGATCTGCACACCTCCCGCCCCGACAAGATCAGATTCCTGCTCGAACTCCGCTTCGCCCACCTGCCGTAGCACTTGCTCGTCGAGAGGCTCCTCAACCTCCCACGAGTAGCCCGTGGTCGGATTGCCCTCCAGGGTGACGACCAGGGTTTGCCCCTTCTTGAGCTGCATCTCGCGGCCTGCGTCGTCAACTGTTGCTTTGACTTCTTGCTGCTGTGGGCTGCAGGCAGTCGCCACAGTCAGGGCTAGCAGCAGGGTGAGTAGTATAATAAGATTGAACTTGTTGTTGGGCATTTGCTACTCCTTTCCACTGTCTGTGAT
>CAZQDO010000413.1:0-5532 GCA_964592085.1 uncultured Anaerolineae bacterium
TGCACTCCCCGAATGTAGGCCTGACCGAACTTGCCCACCCAATAGGGATCACCTCCAAAGACACGGGTGCCCAGGTCTCCCTTGAGGCCAGGCCGTGGGTTGTCCAGCACATCTAACGAAGGCCCCAGGAGCATGTTGATGCCCATAGCCCCCAGTTCCCGCCCCACGATCTCGCCTACCTTCTCGGTGTTACTCACGTTCCAGGTAGCGCCAAGGGCCATGCTGTTCGGCATCTTTGTCACACCAGTGGTGATCTGGGAATTGGGGAAGCCATCTCCCTCCTGGGTGATGGCAACAAACAGAGGAATGGGAGTGATGGTACCGGTCAACGGCTGACTGAAAGCGAGGGCCTGAAGGCCATTCGTTAGTGCCGCTACCTGGCGCGGCGTGTCCTCGTCGTTGGTGAAGTTGCCATTAGCAGCCTGGAGCAGGACCCCACCCACTCGGTAGTCCCTGATGAGCGCGGCGACATCAGACCCCAGGCCGGGATCGTTGCCAACAAAGGTGACCAGGAACAACTGGCCTACCCTCTCCTCCACTGACATGCTGTCAATGAGCTCCTGAATGAAATCAGTCTCATCTTGCGCCTTCAGCGAGATTGGGGAGAGCAGGGAAAACAAAATAGTCCCCAGTATCACTAGCGATAGAGTACCAGACAAACTCCGTTGCATCAACGCTTTCCAGACCCCCTGCGTGCTGAGTATAAGTATACCTCTTTAAGCCCAAACCGTCAAGGCCGGAACGTGAATTCACACAACACGCAGCACGTTTTACGCATGTTGGGTTTACAAACCAGGCCATCTGGTGTACAATTGGTTCTGCTTACTATCATGCTGAAGCGGGAGGTTGGAAATGATCATTGCTGTCGTTGATGCCATGGGTGGAGGAATCGGTGCTCAGATCGTGACCCAGCTTAGACAAGAATTACCTCTGGAAGTCGAGGTCCTGGCCCTGGGTACCAATGCCATCGCTACTGAAAAGATGATGAAAGCCAGGGCCAATCGTGGAGCCAGCGGCGAGAACGCCATCCAGGTCTCGATCACCCAGGCCGATTTCATCCTGGCCCCCATTGGCGTGGTCATCCCCAACTCGCTGATGGGAGAGATCACCCCAGCCATCGCCACAGCCATTGCCAGCGCGCCAGGGGTTAAGCTGCTCCTGCCCATCAACCAGCCCCACTTCGAGATTGTGGGCATCGAGTGGAAAGCCCTCACCAAGCAAATTAGCCAAGCCATTGACATGATCCGCGAGAGAGCAAGCATCGCTCCTCCAGCGGAAACCGGTATTTGACAGTTTCCTGACTTTGTGCTATCATATTGTCGGCATGAAGCCGAGCTAGAGATCATGAAGATCACCAATGCCTGACCTGGAGGTCGGGCTGGTGATCTTTGTATTTCAGGGGGGATTGCATGTGCGAAGCGACCGTTTATCTGACTGAAAATGGTCAGGAAAAGAAAGTCATGCAGGACGTGGCGCTGGTGCAGCCGGAAGGTGATGCCTGGTTGCTGGTCACGCTGTTAGGCGAGCAGAAGCTGGTGCGGGGGACCATCGAGAAGCTAGACTTCCTAAAGCACACCGTCCACCTGAGCCAGTTGCAGGAGCCATCCGGCGGAAGCTGATCCCGACTACTGTTTCACCACCTCATCCAAACTTAGTCGAACGAGACACGAAAAGGGCCATGAAGGCCGCAGGGCAGGCTTGAAGCCGGGCGGTCTTCGTGGCCCTTTTGTTAGATAACTGCTTGCTCGTGGTGGATTGCCGAATCCGCCGCCAGCCGCAAATAGGACCCTTTGAGGAGAACGAGCTATGGCCCAAAACCACACGCATAACCAGGCTACACCCGACGACCTGGCCAAGCTGCACATCCTGCTCCCCCACTGGATCGAGCACAACGAAGAGCATGCGGCAAGCTTCCGGGAGTGGGCGGGCAGAGCGCGAGAACTGGGTCTGGAGACAGTAGCGGAGCAGATAGAGGTAGCAGTGGACCGGATGACAGCCTGCGGCCAGGCTCTGGCTACTGCTCTGAGGGAGCTGGAGAAGTAGAGGCGCCTGCAGCGAGTGGGTGGCCTCTTTACACCCAGTGACCCTCTGCGAGGGATGGTGACAACTCTGACGGAGGGGAGGTGATGTCGCTGGACAGATAAGGTAGCCTTTACCACACGGTGTCAGATACTATTTTGAATAGAGCATGGCCAAAATCCGTAGTAGCGACTGAAGTCGTCACTACCACAAGTTTTGGTCACACCCTTTTGAACAAAGGAGAGGAACATGCACATTCCAGATGGTTTCCTGAACGCAGCCACGGCTGCGACTACCTACGTCGTCTCTGTTGGTGGCGTGGGATACAGCATCAGGCAGGCCAACCGCAAGTTGGGCGACCGGCACGTGCCCCTGATGGGGGTGATGGGCGCCTTCATCTTCGCCGCTCAGATGCTCAACTTTCCGGTGATCGGAGGTACCTCAGGGCATCTCATCGGCGCGGCGCTGGCGGCCATCCTCCTCGGCCCCTGGGCGGGAACGCTGATCATGGCCTGCGTGCTCATCGTCCAGTGCCTGGTCTTTCAGGATGGTGGCCTCACCGCCCTGGGGGCCAACGTCTTCAACATGGGACTGATAGCCTGCTTCGTGGGGTACTATCTCCACCAGGACGTCGTCTCGCTCATGGGCGAAAGCCGGACAAGCACGCTGGTGGGGGGCTTCGTCGGGGCCTGGGCCTCGGTTTTCCTGGCCAGCATCGCCTGCGCTATCGAACTGATTGTCTCTGGCAAATCGCCTCTGGGAGTGGCCCTACCAGCCATGGCCGGGGTGCACGCTCTCATCGGCGTCGGTGAGGGGTTGATCACCTCAGCGGTGCTGGCCTTCGTGACGGCCACACGCGCCGATTTGCTGGAGCTACAGAAAGTGTAAGGAGGAGAGAGATGAAATTGAAATGGTGGCACGTCGGGCTTCTCATCGCTCTGGGGCTGGCTATCCTCTCGCCCCTGGCCTCCCCCTGGCCTGATGGGCTGGAAAGAGTGGCCGAAGACAAGGGGTTCATTGAGGCCGCCTTAGAACCGGCCTTCGAGATCATTCCCGATTACGTCGTCCCTGGCCTGGGGAACGAGGCGCTGGCCACGATCCTGGCCGGACTAATCGGCACGCTCATCCTGTTCGGTGCAGGCTATGGGCTGGGGGCCGTGCTGAAGAGGCAGAGGTAAGGCCCTCACCCCTCCCCCTGCGCCCCCTCCCTCTCCCAACTTTGGGAGAGGGAGGGGGTAAGGAGCCGCATGAAACACGCCTTTATTGATCAGTACAGTGACCTGGACAGCTTCGTTCACCGGCTGGACCCACGGACCAAGGCCCTGGTCGTGCTGGCCTTCGTGCTGGTGGTGATGGCCACCCCGCCCACGGCGTGGCTGGCCTTCGCTCTGAGCACCGTCCTCATGGCTGGCCTGATCCTTCTGGCGCGACTACCGCTTTTTTACGTCCTGAAGAGGTCGGCGGTGGTCGTGCCTTTCGTGCTGATGATCGCCATCTCTCTCCCTTTCTTCGAGGGCGGCGAGGTGGTGGGCAGTTGCGACCTTGGAGGGTGGCGAGTCTCCGTCACCTACCAAGGGCTGATTGTCCTGTGGAACGTGGTCGCCAAGTCGTGGCTCTCCGCCCTGAGCCTGATCCTCCTCTCAGCCACGACTCCCTTCCCTCGCCTGTTGAAGGGACTGGAGCGGCTGGGCGTGCCCCGGGTGATGGTAATGATCCTGTCTTTCATGTATCGCTACATCTTTGTCCTGGTGGACGAGGCTATGCGCATGGGACGAGCCAGAGAGAGCCGCAACCTGGGCGGCGGCCTGCTGTGGCGAGCCAGGACCCTGGGCAACATGATCGGCACCCTGTTTCTACGGAGCTACGAGCGGGCCGAGCGGGTGCACCAGGCCATGCTGTCCCGGGGCTTCGATGGGGAGATGAGGACGCTGAGCGAGCTGCGCTTCGGAAGGTCTGACCTCTACTTCGGCCTCGCCTGCTCCTTGTGCCTTGCTGTCATCTGGCTGGCTGCGGTAGGATAGATATTGGATATTGAGGGGTGAAAGTGAAAGTCGTAGAAATCGAGAAGCTATCCTTCAGCTATCCCGATGGGCATGGGGCGCTGGGGGACATCAGTTTGACTGTGAGCGCCGGAGAGACGGTGGCCTTCATCGGCCCCAACGGGGCGGGCAAATCCACCCTACTGTTGCACCTCAACGGCATCCTCAGGAGCGGCAACGACACGGTGAGGGTCTTCGGCCTGCCTGTCGAGGAAAAGCACCTCAAGGAGATCCGTCGCAGGGTGGGGCTAGTCTTCCAGAATCCCGACGACCAGCTCTTCTCCCCCACCGTTTTCGACGATGTGGCCTTCGGTCCCATGAGCATGGGATGTGCCGAGGAAGAGGTCAGGCAGCGGGTGAGGCGGGCGTTGGAGCAAGTGGGGATGAGCAGCCACGAGCGGCGCTCGTCCCACCATCTCAGCGTGGGCGAGAAGAAGCGAGTTGCCATCGCCACCGTCCTCTCCATGAGCCCGGAGGTGCTGGTCATTGACGAGCCCACCAGCAGTCTCGATCCCCGGGGCCGGTGGGAGCTGATTGAGCTGCTGCGGGAGCTCCCGCAGACCAAGGTCATCGCCACCCACGACCTGGAGATGGTGCAGGCCCTCTGCCAGCGGGCCATCCTCCTGGCCGGGGGACGAGTGATTGCCGACGACCTCACCCATCGCATCCTATCTGACCTTCCCCTGCTGGCCTCCCATGGTCTCGCTCCGCCGATGGAGGCGCAAGATAAGTGAAGGCCACGAAAGCATTTTCGCGCCCTTCGTGGCCTTTCGCGTGTTTTGCGGTCCCCCCTCACCCACAACTCTCCCCCCAATACTTCACCACCAGCATAATGTCGACGATGTCAATGTCGCTGTCATCGTTAAGTGGTCCATTCATACGCGCCGATGTCACAGCTTCCCCCCGCGGGGTATGGCCGATCATAGCCACGCTGGTCAGTAGTGTAATCGGTGCCGCAACCGTTGGTTGTGTAGGGAATGTGGTCAATGGCTGGGCTATCGGGTAGCAGAGCGTGAGTCCAGGTGAGGCCGCCATTATCGGCCAGGTTGTCCAGCCTGGGGTCGGTGTTGCTCATCGAGCCAGAGGCCGAACCCCAGCCGCAGGATGTGCCTGAGTCAATGTTGTAGCCGTGATTATTGATCGTCCCTAAGCAGTTGCCCCCAGCATTATTAGCCACGATGCTGTTCTCGACGTTGACCGTGCCGCCCCCACTGTAGATGCCGCCACCGCTACTGGCTGTGTTATCGGCGAAAGTGCTGTGACTGATGTTCGCTGTGCCACTGCTAACGATGCCGCCGCCGTAGGTGGCCGTGTTGCCAGAGAGAGTGCTATTGCTGATGTTCACTACGCCGCCGTCGTTGAGGATCCCGCCACCGTAGGTGGCTTCGTTGTCAAAGAGGGTGCTGTTGTTGATGCTCAATGCGCCGTTGTTGAGGATGCCTCCGCCGTGGTTACTGCCGGCGTTGCCATAGGC
>CAZQDO010000414.1:0-3602 GCA_964592085.1 uncultured Anaerolineae bacterium
TGGTGTCTTGGTGACTTGGTGGTTTTAAATCCTGTTTGGTTCCGGCTTGTCCGGGGTAGGGTAAATAAATGAGGAACGAAACGATGACTATAGCGAAACGTACCAGAGAAAGAACGAGGCTTGCCAAGTCGTTGCCATTGACGATAGAAGTAGTCCTTTACTTCCTCATTGGGCTGATGGCGCTGGGCTTGCGGCTCTACAACCTGGACGGTCGGCCCATGCAGGCCGGCGAAGCGGCCCAGGCGTTGGCGGCCTGGCGTGCCGCACAGGGCTTGCCCCAGGGTTCGGCCCTGGCGCAGTCCAGCCCTGTTCTCTTCACCAGCGACAAGTTCCTGTTCGGTCTGTTCGGGGCCAACGACTTTCTGGCTCGTCTTGTGCCGGCCCTCGGCGGAGTGTTGCTGGTGATCGGGCCTTATTTCTTGCGCCAACGACTGGGGCAGATGGGCGCTCTGGCGGCCTCATTTCTCCTGGCCCTCTCCCCTTCGACTCTTTTCTTCTCCCGCTATCTGGGGGGCGAGATCCTCGTCGCGGCCTGCGCTCTGGCTATGACCTGGGGATTGTTCGGCTATCTCGACCAGCGGCAGCCCAGGCATCTATACGTGGTGACAGCGGCCCTGGGCCTGGCCTTGAGCGCGGGCGCAGGGGTCTATACCTTCATCGTCATCGTCGTCGGCTTCGGGCTGGTGCTCGCTCTAGCCAACAGGTTCTCAGCCCCCAGTGAGTACTGGCAGCGGGTTTCCGAAGCATGGCAGGCAGCTCGCGGCCAGACCAGTGTGCTGAGGGATTGCGCAGCCTTGCTCGTCCTCATCTTCGTCTTGGTTTGTACAGGCTTTTTGCTCCACCTCTCAGGCCTGCAAGACGGCATAGACCTGTTCACTGACTGGCTTTCCGCTTTCCAGCCGCGAGTTGGGGGCCCTTCGACTATGCTCAGGACAGGCCAGCCGTGGTATTACCATCTCCAATTGTTGCTGGTCTACGAACCGCTGATCCTCATCTTCGGCCTGGCAGCAGTGGTCTATTTGCTTCTGCGGCGGCGCGACCTCTTCTCCCTTTTCCTGACCTTCTGGTCGGCGGCGGCATTCTTGATCTACCTCGTCGCCGTCGGGCGGGGGCCGGGCGATGTCCTCCTCATCGTGCTGCCGCTGGCTTTGCTGGCGGGCGCGTTCATCGGTCGTCTGCTCGAAGAGTTAGCTGCCAAAGCTTCCTGGGCGCAGGAGGGTTTGTTCATGATAGTAGCGTGCGCTATCGCTGTGCATTTGGCGCTGCAATTGGGTGCTCATGTCACTACCCTCCGTCGAGACTATCTGTATTTGGCTCTGGGCAGCGGTTTCGTTTTGCTCGGCTTGCTGGTTCTCTGTTGGATCTCTTTCGGGCCAGGGCAAGCCTTGCGGGCGGGGGGTCTGGTCTTGTTGCTTGCTCTGACTATCCTGACTGTGAGCACCAGTTGTTATTTGAACTATCGGCGGGACAGTGACCCCCGCGAGATCATGGTTGTTTCACCTACCTCTCGCCACGTGTTCGACCTGGTGGAGACTCTGCAGAGGGTATCCACCAGGGAAACTGGCGATTCCAGGGCCATTGCTATGACCGTGCACCAGGGCGGGGGGCCGGCTTTGGCCTGGTACCTGCGCGATTTCGAAAACGTCGAATTCGTCGCCGAGCTTGGCCCTTCCATAGATACGCCGGTAGTCATCGCGCCGGCTGGAGAGCAGGAGCCTTCCCTGGGGGCCCAGTACAGCGGGCAGGATTTTGCACTGACTTCCTCTTGGAAGCCTCAGGGTCTCTCAGGGACCGACCTGATGCGCTGGCTGTTCTATCGCCGAGCCTCGACGCCGGTGCAGACCGACAGTGTGATCCTGTGGGTAAGGCAAGAGCCACTGCAGGCAGGCGGTGAGTAATGGACGCGCGTTTTCAAAGGTGATGATCGTGGACTACTGAAGGGTGGGAAGGATGCCTGTGGAAGTGCTGGTTGGTTCACAGGCATCGTGATTTTCGTAGACGAGGAATCAGGAGTATCTGTGTCAGCTTAAGCTCTGAGCCCCGTCCCCGGGGCGGCCCGGGGACGGGCCTTTGAGCCTTAAGTTGACACTAATGGAATCAGGAGGGATGCAACATGCCAACACACTCTGACACCATCTGGCACGCAAAAGAAGGGGAGGAACTGCGCCGCACCAGAGCCAGGAGGAAGCGCATGGAGCGGGAGATGGAGATCGCTCACGAGATGCAGCAGAGCTTCCTGCCCCAGACGCTTCCAGAGATGGAGGGCATCGAGATCGCTGCGATCATGCGGCCAGCCTATGAGGTGGGCGGCGACTTCTACGACGTGATTCCCTTGAGCAGCGGGCGATTGGGACTGCTCGTGGCCGACGTGTCCGACAAGGGGATGCCGGCTGCTCTCTACATGGCCCTGTCTCGCACGCTGCTGCGGGCCCATTCAATTAGCGCCCGGCCTCAATATCTGAGCGATGCCCTGGAGAGCGCGCAGGTACGCCGACTGATGCGCAGCGGCTCACTGGGTGCCCTGGCTGCCCTGGGCGCCGTCCGCCAGACCAACGACTACCTGACAGACCACCATTCCGAATCGTGTATGTTCCTCACCCTCTTCTACGCTGTCTACGATCCACAGAGCCGCCTGCTGACCTACGTCAATGCCGGCCACAACCCGCCGTTTTTGTGCAATGCCCTCACCAGCGAGCAGGGTTGGCTGCGGCCTACTGATATGATCGTCGGCATTATGCACGGACGCCCATACGAAGCCCAGGAGCGTCAACTGAGCCCCGGTGACGTGCTGGTGCTGTACACCGACGGCGTGACCGAGGCTTTCAATCCTGAGCACGAGATGTTCGGCGAGGAACGACTCGTCGAGGTCGTTACGGCCCACGCGACGGCGTCGGCGCAGGAGCTGGTGGAGGCCATCGAAGCGGCGGTGATGGCCTTCGCCGGCCAGGCGCCGCAGTCAGATGACCTGACCCTCATGGTGATGCGCTGCCTGGCAACATGAACACCAAACCCTCTCTCCGCATCGCAGCCGAATTCAAGAACCTGACTGAGATCCGCCGCTTTGTTCAGGAAACAGCGTTGGCGTTTGGTGTTGACCTGGCCGCGATCAAGGACATGATGCTGGCCGTGGACGAAGCAGCCTGCAACATCATCGCCCATGGCTACCAGGGCCAGGGCGGGGTTATCGAGATCGAGGTGGGCCGGGAGGGGGATGACGTGGTGATTCGTCTGCGCGATGAGGCCACCCCCTTTGATCCCGCCAGGGTTCCGCCGCCGGATCTGACCGTGCCGCTGGAGCAGCGGACTGCCGGCGGGTTGGGGATTCACTTGATCAGGCAGGTCATGGACGAAATGACCCATCGCGTCATGCCCCAGGGAGGAAACGAGCTGACCCTGGTGAAGAGAGGCGTAGGGAAAAAAAACTGAAACGTGGAGAGACGATATGCGAAGGTTAGCTCTGCCTTTCGGCACCATCCTGCTGGCCAGTTTGCTCCTGGTCATCGGCGTATGGAGCACAGCGCAAGCTCAACCCCCGGTCACGGATACCCCTGTTTGTTTCCGCCGTGGTGGGGACATCTACTGCGTGGAGCGGTTCGTGCTTT
>CAZQDO010000414.1:3612-5524 GCA_964592085.1 uncultured Anaerolineae bacterium
CTTTCGGGCGGCGACGTCGGGGATAAACTGCGAGCCGCGCTGAATGCCCTCGTTGCTGGACCCACGGCCGAAGAACAGGCCGACGGCCTCTGGTCGGCCATCCCCACCGACGGGGTGAAACTGGTCCAACTCACTGTCGAAGGGATGCGGGTCAGCGTCTACCTGGGCTTGCCCGAAGCCTTCCTGGCCCAGGAATTCAATCCCCTGCTCTCCGACCAGATCATTGAGCAGATTGTCAAAACGATACAGCCCTTTCGAGCCGATCTCATGGCTGCTGCGAGCATCCCGGACGGCTCCCCCGACAACCGCCTCATTGTCCACGTTCTGGCCCAGGACCCCACCGTCCCGTCCCGTCCCTTCCGCGACCTGTCTGCTTTCCTGCTGGAGTCTCCGCTGACCCAAAAATCGGACGAGGGCGCGGGTGTGGATATTCCCTTACAAACCGACACCACTGGCTTTCTCGCAGGCAAGATGGTCTACGTCAGCGCGGGCCACGGCTGGTACTGGAATCCGACCCAGGGCGATTGGTTCAC
The DNA here is from genome assembly GCA_964592085.1 of uncultured Anaerolineae bacterium. Lineage (GTDB taxonomy): Bacteria > Chloroflexota > Anaerolineae > VGOG01 > VGOG01 > CAZQDO01. The sequence goes on from CAZQDO010000414.1 coordinate 4,146, forward strand.
CCAGCGTCCTGTTTGGCAAAACCTGGTCGAGGATTTCAACAACGCCGAAGTGATCAACCAATACCTGCTGCCCTACTTGCACAACGCCGGCGCCGAGGTCTGGACGGTGCGCGAGCGGGACCTCAACACCGACGAGCTCACCGTCACCGTGGAGATGCCCGCCTATTCTGAGATCGGGGACTGGTCTGCCAGCACCGAGCCGATCACCGACACCATCTTCCCCTGGCACGCATCGGTACGCTACGCTGCGGTGGACGCCACTGCTACGGCCACCGCCACCTGGACTTTCACTCCCACTCAGCAGGGGAACTACGCCGTCTACGTGTGGTACACCTCCGGCCCAGATCGGGCCCCCGATGCTCACTATCTCGTCGCCCACGCCGGCGGGGTGAGCGAACGGCGGATAGATCAGACCGCTCACGGCCAGACCTGGCGATACCTGGGCACGTATCCGTTCTACGCCGACCAGCCCGCCAGCGTCAGCCTGGCCAACGACTCTGCCGTTCCAGGCCGCGTGGTGAGCGCGGGGGCCGTGCGCGTCGGTGGGGGCGTGGGCAGCGAATTGGGGGGGTGGTTCACCAACAGCCCTGCCCCGAGCGGACGTCCGCGCTGGGAAGAGGCTTCTCGCTACTGGGCCATGTTCCAGGGCGCGCCATCGTCCGTCTATGCTCCGTTCAGCATCGCCTACGGCTGGGACTATGATGTATATGACGACGTTACGGCCCGACCGCGTTACGCCGAATGGGAGAAGCCGGCCGGTGAAGACGCCGTCTTCGTCTCCTGGCACACCAATGGCTCGACAAGTCACACCTATCGGGGCACCGAGAGCTACATCTACGACGGCACTTATGGGGGAATGTGGTCGCCGGGGTCTGATCTCCTGCAATACTTCATCCACACCACCCTGGTCGAAGACATCCGAGCCGCCTGGGATCCCGACTGGACGGACCAGGGGATGCTGGCCGACAACTTCGGCGAAGTCCGTTTGCTCTCGACCATGCCTGGCGTGCTGTTGGAGATCGCCTTCCACGACGACCCAGAGGACACACGGGCGCTGCTGGATCCCCGCTTCGCGCAGCTCACCGCGCAAGCTGTCTACCGGGGCATTGTGCGCTACTTCGCCCACCGGGATGGCGTAGCCCCCGTCTTCCTACCAAGTCCACCCACAGGACTGGCCATGCGCAACAGCGCCCCCGGCGAGGTGACTCTGACCTGGCTGCTTTCCCCCACAGGCGACGCGGCCACGAGCTACCGGGTGTACACCAGCCCCGACGGTTTTGCGTGGGACAACGGCGTGGCCGTCACCGACACAGCTTACACCCTGACCGGCCTGTCGCCGGATCAGCGCATGAACCCCCAAATTCGCGAAGCCGCCTACA
>CAZQDO010000415.1:0-5511 GCA_964592085.1 uncultured Anaerolineae bacterium
CCATCCAGAACGCCATTGACAGCGGGGCCAACCGCGTGATAGTGGAGCCTGGCGTCTACGATCCCTTCCATCTGGTCACCGGCGTCGAGGTCATCGGCGCCAACGGCGCGGACTGGACCTTCATTCAGCCTGACGGGAGCGGCGATCCCCTGGTGCGGGCCGAAGGCCCCGTGGGGGCCAGTCTTGCCCGCTTCACGCTGGATGGGGGTGACGAGGGCGTCAACGGCCTGGAGGTGGATGGCAACGCCGGCGTCAAGCTGGAGCGGGCGCTCGTATACGACACGGATACCGCCATCCTGATTGATGGATCGGGGAGCAACCTGGAAGTGGTCAACGCCACTGTTGCTCATAACACGAATGGCCTGCAAGCCACCAATTGCGCCCCGGTGGACGTGCGCAACACCATCTTCGCCCACAACACCGGCGCCGGTCTGAGCTACCAGAGTTGTGCCCCCACCAAACTGCACACCTACAACCTGTTCTGGGAAAACGGCGCCGACTTTGGCGGCGACGCCGACGCCGGGGCAGCCGAACTGTTCCTCGACCCGCTGTTCGTGGACGTGGCAGATCGCGACTATCACACGCTGGATTGGTCGCCGGTGATTGACGCCGGCGATCCGTCCGACCCCGCGCCGCCGGCCGAGGGCAACCGCGTGGACATCGGCTACGCGGAGCAGGGTCGCGCCAACTACTACGTTGACGACAACTACTGCGAGACCTGCGACAACGACGGCCTGACCTGGCAGACGGACGCCTTTGACCGCATCCAGGACGCGCTCGACAAGGCGGCGGGGAACCTGATGCTGCTCAACGTCTCTGCCGAAGAAGCGCCTCAGCTCGTCGTCGGCGTCGCCGCTGGCTATTACAACGAGACGGTCACTGTCCCCAGCCACGTGCACCTGATGGGCAACAGCGCCGAAGACACGACCATCAACGCGGGAGGCAGCGGCGCTGTCGTCACCTTCGACGGCGTGACGAAGGCAACGGTGAGCGGCTTCACCATCACCGGGGCAGGCAGTCCCGGCGTCGCCGTCATCGGCGCCTCGAACGAGATCACTATCACCCGCAACATCATCCGGAACAATCCCACCGGCGTGGCTTTCAGCGAGCGGGCGACCGGCCAGGTGACATTCAACACCATCGTGAACAACACGGGCGAGGGCGTCTCTTGCAGCGACGATGGCTCGTGGGCCGAGGTTCACAGCAACATCCTCTCCAACAACGGCACTGGCCTCAGCGCCAGCTCGAACGGGCAAGTCTTTAGCAACTACAACCTGCTGAACAACACCACGGACTATTCCGGCGTGACGCAGGGAGACTATGACATCGTCGGCCAGGACCCCCAGTTCCAGGGCGGAACCTACCGCATCACCGCCGACTCCCCGGCCCTGGACGCGGCTTCGACCCTGGCAGAAGTGCCGGACGGCGGCGGCGAGCGGGCGGACATGGGCTACCGCGAGCTGCTGGCCGCGCCGATCCCCATCTTCCTGGGCCAGCAAGACCTCTCCACCGTCATGGGCAACTCTGGTGTGGGCGAGGTTGAATACGGCGTCGTCTCCATCTCCGACACAACGCTTCCAGTCACAGACACCCTGCCCACGTCCTGGCTGCCGGTCACGCTGGAATCGGAGGGAGAGACCGTAACCTACTGGGAGACCGTCTACACCCCAATCGTGGAAGGCGTCCATCGCTTCTACAGCCGGGCCACCGACGAGGTGGACAACCAGGAAACGGATGAAGAAGACTGGTACGACGGCTCGTTCGTGGCGGACAGCACGTTGCCCGTCGTCAACTGGCTGTCGCCGCCGAGCGGGGACGTGAACAGGCCGCTGGAACTGCGGGCGCAGGTCTACGACTATGCGGCCGGCGAGTTCAGCGTCGAGGAGAAGGACATCGAATTCGAGATAGACGGGACGATCTACCCGGCGCAGTGGGCGGCCGAGCCCTGGGACGAGGAGAACGAGGAAGCGCGCATCTTCCGCGCCTGGATCTCCCCGACCATTGCCGCGCACACCGCCTGGGCCGTCGCCGAGGACAAGGCCGGCAATCATACCAAGAGCGGACCTATCGGGTTCAACGTGGCAGGCACGTCGGCTGCCGACGTCGTATCGCCGGCGCTGACCGTCGCTTGGCCGCTGGCCGGGGGCTGGGTCACCAGCACGGTGAGCTTTGCCGGTACCGTCAACGACACGGGTGGAAGCGGGGTAGCCTCGGTAGAAGTCAGCGTGGACGGCGGCTATCTCTGGATGCCGGCCACCGTGGACGATACTGACTGGAGCCTGACCTGGGAAGGCCCAGAGGGGCAAGAGTTCGTCAGCTACCCGGGCCGGGTGCGGGCCAGCGACCGAGCCGGCAACGTCACGGCCACAGAACGGATCTTCTCCATGGACGAAATACCTCCTGCGGGGTTAGCGCCCGTCACCTTCAGCTCGCCGGAGGGCACTCACTTCGACATCGCCGCGACGCTGGTCATCACCTGGAACACGCCGGTGGATGGCAGCGGCACCGTCACCACGCTGCTGGCCGTGGATCAAGTCACTGATACCATACCCACGACTGTCGTGGCCGGTACGACGGCCACCCACCTGCTGGATGATAACGGAGAGTGGTACGTTCACCTGGGGGCGGAGGATGCGGCCGGCAACCGGGTGACCAACCACTATGGTCCCTGGCACGTGGGCATCACGGACGCGGGTACCGCTTTCGGGGATCGCCAGCAGTCCATCGTGGTGGATGGGTACGTGGACGTGGAGAACGACGAGTGGCGCACGGCCACCGAGTTCCTGGACAACGACGAGCGCCCGGAGAACAACCCGGCCTTCTACAGCCCGCGGGAGGGTCAGTCCTTCTACACCACCTGGGACGGCGGGGACTTCTACATGGCCTGGCAAGGCGCCTGGTGGGACATTGATGGGACGCTGTGGATCTACGTGGATGGCGGGGCAGGGGGCGGCAACGCACTCGTCTCCTCGCCGCCGGACACAGGCTTGCCCTTCGACGCTGACTACGCCGTCGAGATCACCAGCCCGATCACGGGCACGCTCTGGCACTACAGCGGCGGCTGGCAAGTTTCGGCAGAGGAGTGGGAGTTCGCCCAGGGCCAGACCGGCGATACGGAGATACGGTTGTCGCTGTTCGGCACGACAGACATCAATACCATCGCCTTCGCCCTCGACGACACAGGCCAGGTCTACGCCATCTTCCCCACTGTCAACGCGCTCAACCCGGGTGGCGAAGCGCCGTCCGCCAGGATGAAGGCTACCGCCCTGGCGGCAGGCAGTGCATGGGTAAGCTATCAGTGGGATGACATCACCGTGGTCGCCGACCCCAGCGCCGGACAGCCAACAGCTACCAGCGTGGCATTGACGCTCGACAGCCCGCAATCGCCCGCGACGCCCTGGGGACCCGGCAGCACGCTGGAGTACGTGGTGAGACTGGAGAACCTGGAGGCCTCCGCCGTCGCCGATCTGCAAGTATCGTTTGTTGCCACGCCTACCGCGGCCCTGGTCTACTCTAGCGTGGAAGGCGCGACGTGCATTAACTGCACCGGGGATAGCCCCTGGCTGTTCGAGACGGGCCTGCCAACCGGAACCACCCGCATCACCATCACTAACCAGACGGCGGCCGACCTGGACAGTTTTACGAAGGTGACGTCGCTGGCAGCGTTGGAGGCCATCTCTACCACCCCAGGTATCCCCTATCAGGACAGCTTCACCCATCTACTGGACGGACAGCCGCCCACCGTGACCGTCATGTCCGAGCTGTTTGTCCAGCACGGCCCGCACACCATCGCCGGGACGGCAAACGACGGCGAGGGGGTCGGTGTAGCCAGTGTGGAGGTGCGCCCGCAGGACCCAGCCCCGCCAACGTGGCAGGAAGCGAACGGGGAGCTGTACTGGACGTCTGTCGTGACCGTGCCGGATACCACGGCACACGAAGATCTGTGGTTGGTGGATATGCACGCCGAAGACGAGTACAGCCAGACCAGCGCGACGGAGACCGTCACCTTCACAGTGGACCTGGAGGCACCCACGCTGACGATGAGGCTGCCGCCCACGGTGACGGTGGACATGCCGCCGGCGCTGGGCAAACTCTTTGCCGAGATCACCGGCACCGTGAAAGATTCCCCGACCGGGAGTCGGGCCATCACCGTGTCGGCGAAGGCGGACTGTGGGGCCACAGTGACGCCAACGCCGACTTGGGAATCGGCGCTGGTGTACGAGCCGGACGAGGACGGGCTTCAGGACTGGGTATGGCTTTGGACTGTACCGCAAGGCGCCGATGAGGGCCACGTCTGCACGTTGGAGGTACAGACCGCTGACCTGGTCGGCAACGTCAGTGGTCTCCCAGACGGGCCGCAGGATATCGTTGTGGACACCACGGCGCCAACGATCACCGTGACACAACTCGCCCTGGCAGTGGCCGGGGAGATCCCAATGTTCAGCGGGGGAGCCCCGGTGTTCAGAGTCACGGTCACCGATGGAATCACGGAGGGCCTCAAGTTCATCGCGCACGTGTATGCGCGCTATGGTTACTTCACCGAGGAAGTTGTTCTCACTCCTGAGAGTGATGGCACTGGCACTTACATCCTGAATGCCTGGAAGGGAGGATGTGGCAATTTCAAGGTGTACATTGAGGGGCAGGACTATGCGGGCAACTCTGTTATGGATGGGCCTTTCGAGTTCTACTATCCTTGCCCGTCCGTACCGACCAGCACCGGCACGGGGAACGCCATCTTCATACCCAGCGCGGGAGACTTCTCCGCCGTGGCGGGCGTGGGGAATCCATCGCCCGTCGGCGCCCCGATCCAGTCCCCCCCACACGGGTTCTTCGAGTCCACCCTGGAGCACCTCACCCTCGGCCAGTCGGTGGTCATCTCCATCACGCTGCCCTCCGATATGCGCAACCCCACCAAGTATTGGATGTATGGCCCTACGCCCTCTAATCCGACCGACCATTGGTACGAGATCCCTGTGGGCAGCAACGACGGCGACAACGTCATCACCATCACCCTCACCGATGGCGGCCTGGGGGACGACGACTTGACGGCCAACGGCGTCATCACAGGCGTGGGAGGCCCGGCACCGTGCTTGGGCTCAGACTTGAACTGTAGTGGGGTGGTGAACGCCGCTGACTTGAGCATCCTGGTCTCGATGTGGGGACAGTGCGCGCAGTGCATAGCCGATCTCGATGGCAATGGATGGGTGAACCTGGCTGATCTGAGCATCCTCGTTTCACAGTGGGGCACCGTCACTTCACAGTGAAAGAGCCGATGCTGGGGCTAAGGCTCAAACCGTCTCCGGGCCGCCCCGGCGTCTGTCCTGAGCGTGCCGAAGGGTTGCGGCTCAGGAGGTGCGTTTCAATTCTGGGGCAAGCTGACCCTTGCGAAGGTTTGGCGCCGACTCTCGAACCCAAAGTACCTTTGTCTATCGGAGATTATTCTGTTTTCAGGGCTTTTCGCAACCTAGTATAGGGCATAAGCTAGCATAAAATGCGATAATGAGGTATCCT
>CAZQDO010000416.1:0-5489 GCA_964592085.1 uncultured Anaerolineae bacterium
TCGGAAGTATCTTAGCTCAAAAGCGCCAATGACACAAATGCGGTTGTAGTACTAAAGCGGGCCGTAAAACCCGGTCGCTGAGCTTGTAGCCCTTCTGCACCTCACCGATGATCTGGCCCTTGTCGAGCCGGTTTTGCCATTGGTTCGACAGGCTCACCACAAGCATCAAGCGATAGCCATATCGAATTCCGCGAGAGGAAAGGAGATAACCCTTTGAATTCGCTCGCGTTGTCGGGCGATCTCCTCAAGATGTTTATAGATTGGTGCGTCAAAATACTGCTCGCCACACTTGTCGCACACCCAAGCAGGCACGTTTTCGACGTAGATCGTCTGTCCTTTATAACGAAACCGCGCCAAAACGCGCCGTTGCTTCATTTCTCCCTCGCAGAACCCGCATTGATCACCTTTCATCCCTCATCTACATCAGTCAGGCTCAGCCTCCGACACTGGCTTCCCCTTCGCCACCCTCACCAGGGCGGGCCGCAAAACCCGGTCGCCGAGCTTGTACCCCTTCTGCACCTCGCCGATGATCTGACCCTCCTCGTGCTCTGCGCTCTCCTCGTAGGTGACGGCCTCGTGCACCAGCGGGTCGAAGCTCTGGCCTTCGGTCTCCATGAGGGCCAGTCCTTCCGCCTCCAGGATGGCCTGCAACTTCCGATAGATGAGGACTACACCATCAATCCAGGTCAGGTTCAGCAGGTTGCCGGGCAGGGTCTGGAAGGCTCGCTCGAAGTCATCGAAGATGGGCAGGAGCCTGGTGATGAGGGTCGTGTTGGCCAGCTTGAAGAGTTCCTGGCGTTCCTGGTCGTTGCGCTTTTTGTAGTTGGCGAACTCGGCCCGCGCCCGCTGCCAGCCGTCCAGATAATCCGCCGCCTGGGATTGGGCTTTCTCCAACTCCTGGCGCAGCGCCTCCAGCTCAGAGACTTCCTCGGCCTCAGCGACCTCTTCGATTTCCTCTACAACCTCCTCTGCTACGGCAGCCTCCCCAGCAGCATCTTCAATCTTCTCCTCCTTTGTCACTCTATCGCACCTCCCATGATCGGCGTTATTGATATCAAAGCCCCATCGCTTGGGCAGCGGAATATTGAGGCACAGCAATGTACCGCTCCGGACGATACCGTTGATGCTCAGCCAAGAAATGATCGAGCTTTTTGGAAATTTCGGCGGAAATGTACGCCTCGCCGCACTGCTGGCACACATCAGCCGATACATCCCTGATAACGAGTAACTCCTCACCAAGCCAGATTTCCAGAGTGGTCTTGTCAGGCCGTAGCTCGCCTCCGCACAGATCGCATCGATCTTTCATATCGTTCATCTATCAGTATCCATACAGCTCGTGAATCAGCTCGCTCATCAGGTTCGCCACGTAACGGACGGCGGAGATGGCTCGCCCGTAGGGCATACGCCGGGGGCCCAGAACCCCCAGATCGCCAGTGGCCCGGCTAACCACGCCGTAGCGAGACAGCACCAGGCTGCAGTCCCTCAGCTCCTCCCAGGGTCCCTCCCCCCCGATGACGACCTGCACGCCACCTGCTGCTGGCGTCAGAACATCGGCCAGAATGATTTCCAGAAAGCTGCTCCCCTCTAAAAGCCCGAAGACTTGGCGAGCGCTTTGGCCCTCGGCGAACTCAGGCTGTTGCAGTATGTTGATCAGGCCGTCACGGTAGACCTCGCTGCGAGCAGGCTCATCTGATGACCCCATCATCTCCGCCACCAGCTCTCCCACCTGGGCCTCCAGGGGAGATAAGCGCACGAGCTGGGCCATGACCCCATCGGCGGTTAAGCCGTCGAAGCGCTCGTTCAGGTGAGTAGCCAGCCGACTCAACTCCTCCTGAGATAGAGGCCGAGGCAAAGTCAGGGCTCTCTGCTTGACTGTTCCACCGCGCAGGACGAGCACCACCAGAGCCAGCGCATCGCGAATGGAAATCAGCTCCAGGTGTTTGAAAGCGCGCTGAGCAGTAGGGGCTGGGGCCGTAATCCATGCTACGCTCTGCGCAGTCTGAGCCAGTACCGACGCCGAGAGCTTCAGCCATTGGTCCATCTCAGGGCCCACCTGGTGAAACTGATGGCGAATCATGCGCCGCTCGGCTGGGGGCAACTCCGTCTCTCCTAAGAGGCGTTCGACGAAATAGCGATAGCCCCTGTCGGTGGGAACACGCCCGGCCGAGGTGTGAGGGTGAGTCAAATACCCGAGCTCTTCCAGGTGGGCCATCTCATTGCGCACCGTGGCCGAACTGATGCCCAGGCCATAAGCTTCGACGATGACCTTTGAGCTGACTGGCGTGGCGGTAGCGACGTATTCTCGTATCACCAGGCCCAATATGGTCTGCTGTCGGGCTGTCAAATCTTGCATGACGCATCTCGCTAGAGGAAACTCTTAGTACCTGTGCGAAAACACCCTCTAAGGCCCATCCCTTCGGCCACGCTCAGGGCAGTCCTCGGGCCGATTCCCACACCCGGGGACGGGTGCGGGAGCAGTTTTCGGATAGGTTCTTAGCACTCTAATATCGAGAGTGCTAAGAGAAATGATACCACGAAGTGCCTGTCCTGTCAAATGCTCAGCCATGCACCCCAGGACGGCAATCTACCCCATTTGGATAAAGAGAGAAATGAGTGTATAATAATCCCGGGCTTGTCCCTCGGATGATGGTTAAAGATGATCTCAGCGGTCCAGGAGGAAATGCAGTGGAGAATGCAACGCTCCCAATGATTGGGCAGCCTGAGCCATCAACGAAGGCCGACACTTCCAAGATAGCAGTTCTGTGCCTGGGCTTGTTGCTGGTGACAGTAGGGCTGGCTGGATGCAGTCTGTTGTCCGAGCTATCCTTCCCTTCTCAAGAGGAAAACCCAACCGCTACCGCCGTGCCTGGGGAGGTAACGCCCACAGTATCTCCCACCCCTTCACTCTCTTCGACGATATCCTCAGCCATTACCCTGACCCTCTGGACGACGGAGACTTTCTCCCCTACTGAGGATAACGCCAGCGGACAAGTCCTGGCTCAGCAGTGGCAGGCTTTCGAAGCTGCTCACGCTAACGTGGCCATCGAGTACATCCTCAAGAAACCGTATGGCAAGGGAGGCATCCTCGATTTTCTCAGCACCACTCGCGATGCCGCCCCCACGGTATCGCCAGACCTGGTAGTCCTGGACACCAGTGAACTGGCCAAAGCAGCCGAGGCTGGATTGGTCCAACCTCTGGATGACCTTGTGTCCAGCGAGGGGCAACAGGATCTTTTCCCCTTCGCCCGGCACAGCTTTGACGGGCAGTTGGTGGGCATCCAGTTTGAGGCCGACGTCGAACACCTCATCTACAACACCAACAAGACAGATAGCCCGCCGATAACCTGGAGAGATGTGCTCTCTGATAGCGTCGCCTACATTTTCCCGGCAGCGGGGGTGGGCAGCCTGGTCAATGATGCCTTCCTGATCCAGTACCTGGCCGCAGGCGGGCAGCTTTTGGACGAAAGCGGCGAACCGGCGCTCGATAAAGACGTTCTGATCGAGGTGCTTCAGTTCTACAGAGATGGCCTTGAGGTGGGGGCCATCCCGCCCTCGGTGCTGGAGTTTGAAGACCTGGACGATTGCTGGGTTGTCTATGTATCGGCGCAGGCGGCACTGTCCAATGTCAGCTCCGACAGGTACCTGGCCGACAGGGGGATGCTCAAAAATACCGCTTTTGCCGCTATCCCTACCCGTGACGGCAATGTAGTCACCTTGAGCAAAGGGTGGGCTTTGGCCATTGTGACGGAGGACTCAGCCCGACAGGCGGCCGCTGCCCAACTCATCGAGTGGCTGCTGGAGCCGGAGAACAACGCCAATTGGAATCGGACGGCCGGACATCTGCCCACCCGTCAAGCGGCTTTCGATCACCTGGGCACGGAGGATCCATACTTCCCCTTCGTGCGACAGCAATTGGCGAACGTGTACCCTAGACCAAAGGCTGCTGCCTACGATAAAGTAGGACGGGCTCTACAACGGGCCGTCCAGGACGTCCTGCAAGGCGAGGTTTCTCCCCAAGAGGCAGCGGAGACAGTCATAGCTGTCATTGAACAATGAGGAAGTGAAAATGTTTAATACGCTCGAAGAAGCGCGGCGCTACGTGGAACGGAACGACGTGCAGATGGTGGACCTCAAGTTCACTGACCTGTGGGGGCACTGGCACCACCTCACGGTTCCCCAGCATCGGTTCACTCCGTCGCTTTTAGAGGCTGGCGTGGGCTTCGATGGCTCCGCCGTGGGCCTGAAATCGGTCAAGGCTGGCGACATGGTGCTGGTGCCCGATCTCTCCACCGGCTTTGCCGATCCGTTCTGGGATGCTCCCACGCTCAGCTTCATCTGCACTACGCTGGAGGCGGACACGAAGGCGATTTTCGACAACGACCCGCGCAATATCGCCCGCCGCGCCGAGGAGCACCTGGTTGAGAGCAGCATTGCCGACCGGAGCCTGTGGGGGCCAGAGTTCGAATTCTACGTCTTCGACACCGTGACCTACGAGAACGAGATGAACCGCGCCGGCTACAGCGTCGAATCGAGCGAGGCCACCTGGCACAGCGGCGCGGGGGGACACGGGCATTACATCCCGCTTCACGGCGGCTACCACGCCATCCCCCCAAAAGACGCACTCTATAACCTGCGCACCGAGATGAGCCTGCATCTTCAGGCCATGGGGGTGCCGATCAAGTATCACCACCACGAGGTCGGCGGGCCGGGTCAGTGCGAGATTGAAACGCCGATGATGGGCCTTCTAGAGGCCGGCGACACGACGATGATCGTCAAGTACGTCGCCAAGATGACGGCTCACCGGCAGGGCCAGACAGTCACCTTCATGCCCAAGCCACTCTACGGCGAGGCCGGATCGGGGATGCACTTCCACCAACATCTGTTCAAAGGCGATCAAAACGTCTTCTACGATCCCGATGGATACGGTCTGATGAGTCAGACCGCTCTGTACTACATCGGCGGGCTGCTTCACCATGGGCCAGCGCTGTTGGCCTTCGCCAGCCCTAGCACCAACTCCTACCGGAGACTCGTGCCCGGCTTCGAGGCCCCGGTTAACGCCTTTTTCTCCCTGGGTAACCGCAGCGCCGCCGTGCGTATCCCGCGCTACGCCACCCATCCTGATCAGGTGCGCATCGAGTTCCGTCCGCCGGATGCCACGGGCAACGTCTACCTGGCACTGGCCGCGCAGCTACTGGCCGGCCTGGACGGCATCCGCCAGCAGATTGACCCTACCGAAGCCGGCTTCGGCCCCATAGACGCCGACATCTTCTCCTGGACGGACGAGCAGAGGGAAGTGATTCAACCTTTGCCTAACTCGTTAAAGGACGCTCTGGATGCCCTGGCGGACGATCACGACTTTCTGCTGACCGATGATGTATTCAGCGATGATCTGATCGAGCGCTGGATCGCCTTCAAGATGGACGAGGAGTACTATCAAGTGCGCAACCGCCCGCATCCTTACGAGATGGAACTCTACTTCGATGCCTGAG
>CAZQDO010000417.1:0-5457 GCA_964592085.1 uncultured Anaerolineae bacterium
CACGTGCGCGGTCGTGCCCATCACCGACGAGGGCAAGGTGCTGGGCGAGATCGGCGACGCGGAAGTGCTCCTGCTGCGCTGGTGGGGGCTGAGCCGCGAGGGGTTCCAGCGAGTGGTGAGGGAGACGTCGGGGCTGCGCTGGATTCCCAGCATCGGCGCCGGGGTAGATCACGTGCTATTTCCTTTTTTGACCGAATCCGATATTGTGCTCACCAACGCCAGCGGGATCTACGATGTGCCCATTGCTGAGACAGTCCTGGCCTATATGCTGCTGGTGGTCAAACGGCTGCCGGAGTTCTTCGACCAGCAGACAGACCACCACTGGCACAAACTGGATCTGCGGGAACTGTGGGGGTTGACCATCGGTGTTGTGGGGTTGGGCAGTATCGGCGCAGAAGTTGCGCGGCTGGCACGGGCCTTTGGGATGAGGGTTGTGGCGACCAGACGCCATCCTGAGCAGGGTGCAGAAGCGCCCGACCTCGTCTTGCCCCCGGATCGCCTGCATGAGTTGCTGGCCCAGTCGGATTTCGTCGTCGTCGCCGTGCCCCTGACACGCGAGACGCATCACCTTATCGACGCTCAGGCTCTAGCACAGATGAGGCCAAATGCGTGGTTGATCAACATCGCCCGTGGGGCCGTAGTGGACGAGGTTGCGTTGGTCAGGGCATTGCAAGAAGGATCTATTGGCGGAGCCTGCCTGGACGCCTTCGAACAGGAGCCATTACCAGAAAACAGCCCCCTTTGGGACTTGCCCAACGTCATCATCACTCCCCACAGCTCCGGAAACTCTCCCCATCGTGAGGGGCGGGCCGCGGAACTCTTCCTGGAAAACCTGCGTCGCTACGTGGCCGGGGAGCCACTGCTGAACGTGGTGGACAAGAAGGTTGGCTATTGAGCGTGCTCCTTCAAATCAGGAGATAGCCCTTAGAGCTTATCCGAAAACTGCTCCCGCACCCGTCCCCGGGTGCGGGAATCGGCCCAGGGCCTGCCCTGAGCGTAGCCGAAGGGACGGGCCTCAGAGCGGGTTTTCGGATAGGTACTTAGTAGAGAAAGGTCTCTCCGCCTTTCATCGTCAGGGGGAGAAAAACACGGTACAGCAGCCTGACAGAGCCCACGCTCACCCGGTCCAGGGTAGCCGTGAAAGATTGGGTCGAGCAGTGGACGACCTGGAAGAGCACGTCCACCGTCCGTCCCTGCCACGGCGACAGGTCCAACGAGGTGAGGGTCCAATCGGAGGCTCGCCACAGCTCTCCCCAGGGCACCAGATAGTGCGGCTGGCCGTCGTCCACAATGACCACCTCCAGCCAGGCGTAGTCAAAGGCCGTTTGCGTGGTGGAGATGGCGGACAGGAACGACAAAGAGGGCTGACTGCCTTGCGGCACGCTCACCGTCTGCTTCAAAGTCCACAGCTCGCCAGGCTGACCATTCTGGACACACGTGACTGGCCACCCGGCTCCGCCTCCCAGCAGCGCGGCGGCTTGCCCATCGAAAGCCGCCGTCGAGAGCGAGACCTCGCCATTGGGCCGCGCCCAGGCGTCCCAGACATTTACCCCCTCAAAGTCACCAGTGATCACGGCATTGACCGGTGGAGCCAGCGTGAGGGTGATGGGGGTCGAGTCGCCGACGGTCATGTGGCGAGGAGCCGGCCACGTGCCATAGCCGGGCGCGCTGGCGTAAAAGGCGTATTCGCCCGCCGGCAACGTCGCCGACCAGAGCCCGCCTTCGCCGCTGGCGACCTCATCCAGGGTGTTGGTGCCACTGATGGTAACGGTGGCGCCAACGACCGCCTCGCCCTCCGCGTCCATCACCGTGCCAGACACAGAGGTGCCAGCCACGACCAACGTGGTGGCTTGAGGCGCGGTGGGGATTGGCTCCACGTTGCCCGCTCTATCCCTGGCACGAACGGCAAAGCCATAGGTGTAGCCCCCCGCGCCCGCGCAGGAGGCACTGGTACGCAGGGTCTCCGTGAACCACGTCGTAAACGGTCCCCCGTCCACGTTGTAGAAAACATCATAACTGGCAATGCCAGAGCCCAAATCCTCTCCTCCCCAGCGCACCACGAAACCCAGGCCGCTGGTCGGCGGGAGCGGTTCCACGCTGGAGGCGGGCGGCCGCGTGTCGCGCTCCACCAGCAGGTAGGGCCGCCCGCCGATCATGTACTCGCCTGGGGGGAGGAAGGGATGATTCAGGTTGGTGGCCGCAGGCAGGGTGACGGTGTAGACGCCGGTGATGGGCGCGATGGTTTGAGTTATCCCCGCCTGGTCAACGAGCAGGCCCTCGTCTCCAGTGGCCGAAACCTGGGCCGTAACAGTAATACCTTGGGTAGCCCATAGCGCCATCACCCGCTCCTTGGTAGTCGGGCGATAGAAGGCGATCTGCTCCTGCTGATTCTTGGGCGTGCCGCGCCACAGGGGCTCCACGTCCCGCAGGTGCGTGGCGGCCACCCGGTAGGCAGTGTAGGATGGACGCACCCGCCCGTCGGAGGGATAGCACGGCGCGTCCTCCGTGTTGCGGAACAGGCCGTAGGCGTCGTGTTCATCGGGACCGTTGCCGCAGTCGTCGTGGAGCATGAAGTGGAAAACCTTCTCCGCTCCGGCGTAGAGGCCGTAGGCGTAGTCCTGAATGACGTAGGCTGCCTGTTCCTCCATGGTGGCCCGATAGGGGCTGGTGGGCTCCCAGGTGGGGCCAGGGTAATCGTCCCAGACGGGCACCCCGCTCTCGTTGATCCAGATGAGCTTATCGCCCAGGCCATACGGGCTCAAGAGGTCACCGATACGCCAGGTGTGCTCATAGGTATCTTTGGAGCGGCTATAGCTGTGGGTGGCCACGACGTCGAAGTACCAATCATTGGCCGTTCGGGTGGGGTCTTCCTCTATGGCGTCCAACAGGCGGGGGAACCAACTGGCGTCGAAGTAGTTAGCCAAGCCACCAATGAGCACGGTGCAATCGGGGTCGGCGAACCTGGCCGCCAGGTAACCCACCTTGAGGAGCCGGAAGTACTCCTCCACAGTGCCGCTCCAGAAGAAGCTGAAATCCGGCTCGTTCCAGATCTCCCAGTGGCTGACACCCGTCCCCTCCGGCCAGCCTTCCTGGTTGGCGAGCCAGCCTCCGGGCTTGTAGCGAGCGACTATATCGGAGACGAAGCGGGCCCAGTAGTTGCTGGGATTGATGTTCTTGCCCGGCCCTGGGATGTCGGTGCCGTCGTCGAAGACAGGCTGGTAGAGGTTCTGCGGCGTAGAGCTGGCACTGCTGACGCCCATCTTTCGGAAGAAGCTGGTAACTTGATGGGGGAGGCTTTTCTGCTCCACGCGCGGGGCAGGGATGTTGGGTGAGCCGCCGGTGGCGTAGAAACTGGGCGTGCCCAGCAGGATAGCGTCGGTTCGGAAGCCATAAGCGACGTCATCTGCAACCACGGGGTCGTGGGCGCTGTAATCGAAAGTGCCAGCGCTTTTCTCAATGTCTCGCCAATAGAGGGGCCAGCGGGTCCAGGTGGCTCCGGTGCTTACCCCTCTTTGATAACGGGCTTCGTCGGCAGGATATTCGGCGGAGCTGACGAAGCAGAGACCGAAGTTCTCACCTGTTGCCACACGTTGTGTGGAAGCGAGGCGTATGAAGGGATCAGGCTGCCTCCGCTCGCCGGCCTGGGCAAGCGTGCGGTAGTCAACCGAGATGGGCTGGGAGGCAGAAGATCGCCCTGCCACCCCCCAGACCGTCACCGCCAGAATCAAGATAATCGCTGAGAGTATGGCTTTGCGCAACATGGTCTCCTCATTGTAGAAACCACTAAGACACCAAGACACTAAGTTTTTTCTTTTCTTTGTGCCTTTGTGTCTTGGTGGTGAATACTACTACATCGGCAAATAGAAAAACGCCAACCCGATGATCACGTAGACCACCAGCAGTTGGGCCCCTTCCAGCCAGTTGGATTCGCCATCCCGCGCCGCCGAAGCCGCGATGAGGGCTGCCGCGCCCAGGGCGACGAGCTCGAACTGGTTGAACTCCAGCGTCAGGGGGTTGCCCATCAGCAGGCTGATGAAAACCAGCGCGGGGGCGACGAACAGGGCGACTTGCAGGCTGGAGCCCAGGGAGACGGACATGCTTAGCTCCATGTGGTTCTTCAGGGCCGCCTGCACCGCCACCATGTGCTCGGCCACGTTGCCGATGAGGGGCACGATGATGATGCCCACGAAGAACTCGGAGAGCCCCAGCGCATGGGTCGTATGTTCCACTGAGCCCACCAGGATCTCGCTCAGCCAGGCGATGAAGATCGTGGAGACGATTAGAAACGCCACTGCCCTGCGCACACTCCAGCCCGTGACCTCATGCGCCTCGTGGGCCAGCGCCGGTTCGACGCCCCATTGGAACGAGAAAACGACGCTCAGGGCGTAAATGAGAATCATCACTGCCGCCGTGCCCAGGCTCAGGTACTCCACCCCTGCGTGGTTCGTCTCCTCGATGCTATGGCTGAACAGCGAGGGGATGCCCAGAGCGATGAGGGCCAGGAAGAGCATGGTGGCGTTGACGCTGGCCTGGGTGCGGTCGAACTTCTGCACCCCGTGGCGCACCCCGCCCAGCAGGATGCTCAGTCCCAGCACCAGCAGCAGGTTGCCCAGGATGGAGCCCGTGATGGACGCCTTCACCAGGTCCAGCAGCCCTGCTTTGATGGCGAAGATGGTGATGATGAGTTCGGCGGCGTTGCCCAGCGTGCCGTTGAGGAAGCCGCTGAGTTGTGGTCCCGTGTGGGCGGCCAATTCCTCCGTGGCCTCGCCCAGGATGCCCGCCAGCGGAATCACCGCCAGCGCCGCGCTCCAGAAGACAATCGTCGGGCTCCAGCCCAGCAACTCGCCCGCGATGGCTGCCGGGGCGAAGATGAGTAGGACGTTGAAGTATTTGGTCATGGGTTGCTCTCCCAAGGTAAGCGTTCAGGTGATGAGAGCGGATTACTGTCAACGGATTGGGAGAACAGATTGAACGGACACCCAACGAATCCGCTCAATCCGTTCCACAAATCTGTTGACAGCAATCCGTCCCCCGGTCCTTTAACTCTGTTGAGTCCCCTCTGGATGCTTATGGTTGTTTCAAGCCTTCAGTGAGTTCAAGTTATTCCGCACTGTCACCGTGTTAGGATGATCCTCGCCTAAGAACTCTCGAAATATTCGCAGCGCCCGCTCATAGTGCGCCCGCGCGCCCTCCAGGTCGCCCAGGTCTTGCAGCACACCCCCCAAGTTGTTGACATCCCTGGCGACGTTGGGATGATCAGGGCCAAAGGCGGCTTCGTCAATGGCCAGCGCCCGCTCGAAAGCTGCCCGCGCTCCCGCCAGGTCTCCCAGGTCTTGCAGCACCAGCCCCAGGTTGTTGAGGCGAATGGCGACTTTGGGATGGCCGGGGCCGAAAGCAGCCTCATCTATGCCCAGCGCCCGCTCGTAGTGCGCCCGCGCCCCCGCCAGATCCCTCAAG
>CAZQDO010000418.1:0-5449 GCA_964592085.1 uncultured Anaerolineae bacterium
AAAGGACAAGGCCGCGCAAGAACAGCGCCTTTTAACCAGTTGGCTCAGAACCTCCTCCCAAGGTCATGCCCAAAACGACGGAGGTCTCTACCTGGCGCTCAGGGATATTCCAGTAGGCTCTGAGGAGCTCGCCCTTGTTGGCCTGGAGGTGGAACCCGTGCTTCTCATAGAACTCGATAGCCCAACTGGCATCGGACCACGTCCCCACCAGCAGGCGAGGAGTGGTGGCCAGTGTCTTCAGGTGCTCCAGGAGCCTGCCTCCGAGACCTCGTCGCTGGTATTCGGATAACACGTAGGCATGGCGGATAAGGGTGACGTCCTCCAAGGGCTGGAAGCCTATCACTGCCACCAGCCTCTGATCCTCCTCCCAGCCGAAAAAGGTCATACGCTGCATCTCCTCCCGCAGCTCATCCAGGGGCATGTAAGGTTCGTGATAGCGATCGGGAGGAATAACACCCTTATAGGCTACCGCGGCTTCGTTGATGATAACATACATCTCCTCGATATCGCCCAACCCACATTTTCCGATCATCAATCCCTCCCATAATAAATCCGGTATCAGTGGACCCAAGATTTCCAGCAGAGGCGGCTCCCATGCCTGTCCTGAGCCTGTCGAAGGGCCGCCGGTCCGCGGGCGTGGGAGCCCGCTCTGCTCAGAATTTGGATCTACTGAGTATCTCTCAGTCGCTTAGCACCTAAGCGAGCAAGCGTCACGGTCAGTGGTCACTCAGGTAGCGTTTGTAGACCAATGGCAAATAGACGAAATGCTTCGCCTGCTCTGTTGCCGTTGGTGTCGGTGTGGGCACGAGTTCAGTGGGCGTCGGTGTGGCGGTGGGCGTAGTGAGCGGAGTCGCTGTAGCAGCAGGCGTAGTCGTCGGTGTGGCGGTAGGCGTAGGTGTCATGGTGACGGTAGCGGTTGAAGTCGAGGTGGGTGTGGCGGTGTGGGTCGGCGTCGCTGTGCCGGCCGGCAGAATGGGCGGCGAGAACTCCGAGGTGTTACCAGCCCCGTCGGTTTGCGTGGCCTTCACGTAAGGGCCAGCCACACTGCCCGTCCAGGTAAAGTTGCCATCGCCATCGGCAATGGTTGCCCCCTCGTAGGTCTTTCCCTGGTTCTCCAGATCGGAGAAGATCTCCACTATGCAATCAGAACAAGCCGTACCGGTGATGGCGTTCTCGGTCGTGCTGGTGATGGCGGGCGGCTCCAACTCAGCATTGCCGCCGTTCAAGTTGTAGATGCCCAGGTCGGCATTGTCTGTGATGGAGTTTGCGGTGATGGTGTTGCTCGTGGTGCTCGGCCCGTCCACCACAACGCCGCTGCTGCCGTTGTGGGAAACGACGTTGCCCGGCCCGATGGTGTTGCCCTGGGCGCCTCCCAAGGGCTCGCCAATGTAAATGCCGCCATGCTGATTCCCCAACGCCCCATTGCCTGTGGCATCGGTGCCGATGTAGTTGCCGGCGACGGTGTTGCTCACCGTGCCGCTGGCATAGATGTGAACTCCCCTTAAGCTATTGCCTGAAATGACGTTCCCCTCTCCCCCCGCCGTCCCGCCGATGACGTTGCCCTGAGCGCACAGGCTGATCAAGACGCCAGACTGTCTGTTTGCCAGAGCCACCGTGCCGCTGGCGTCGGTGCCAATGTAGTTGCCGATGACGAAATTACCGTGTGCGCCATTGATCCCAACACCACTGAGGCCATTTCCTGAGATCACGTTCCGCTCCTCGGGTGTGGTGCCGCCAACGACGTTGTCATGGGCATCGCCCAAAATTTGGACGCCCTCCCTCCCGTTTCCCAGGGCCGAAGCGCCCGTGGCATCGGTACCGATGTAGCTTCCAGAAACGATGTTCCCAAAGGCACCGCTCCCAGACATGACGATCCCCTGCGTGACGAAGCGATTTATCACCAGCCCCTTGATGATGTTGTCAGCCGATTCGATGCGGAGGCCGGCTGCGGCCCCGGCTTTCGTCCCATCAATCTCGATCTCAGGCCCAGCAGGGTTAGCATCGCCCCGATTGGCTGTCTGCGTGGTGCCGTCAATGACGGTAGCGGCGTCCGTCAGGGCAGGCAAGGGACTGCCGGGCCGGATGGTGCAGACACCCTCGCAGCCAGGGATGTCGAAAGCGATGGTGTTGGGATAGGGACAGAAGTTCACGGCGAACAGGGCCTCTCGCAAAGAGCAGTGCGTTTTATTGCAAGCACCATCGTTTGCGTCATCGCTGGTATTGACAACGTAGGTCAAGAGGTACTCATAGGCCCCGATGTCGTAGCCTTCGCCTTGCGGGCGGGAGATGCCGTCCAGGTCAACGCTCGGCGCCCCCTCCGATGTACCAGCGTCCAGGGCCGGACTGTAAGCGGCCAGATGATAATTGTGGCTTGCCGCATTGACGAACAGAGGGTCTCCGTAGAGGCTGTGCTGGCCGTTGCCCGTCTCCGCATACCAGGTGCCATCGTTCACCTCGCTGCTACTGAAGCAGCGCCCGGCGAAGTCGGCGCAGATGACGCCGTCCTCGCCATAGGGGTTATCGTACAGGTTGTGATCGGCAGTAAGAATGACACCCTCAGGATAATAGACCGTGGCGCCACTCATCGCCGGGTTGTCGTTGTAGAAAATGTTGTTATACAGGCCGAGGGTGGTAGGGACAGAGGTCTGGTAGCCGCCCAGCATGGCCAGGTAGCCGTCGCTGGTGCGATTAGCGATGGTGTTGTTGATGACGGTGTAACTGCCGCCCTCAGTCAGCACCAGGTTGATCAGCCCGCTGTCGTAAGACAGGCTGTTGATCAGGCTGCTGTCCGATCCCCCCAGCCTGATGTTATCGCCGTGGTTGCCGCGGGAGATGACCCGCCGCAGGGTAGTGCGATCCGACATGAGGTCGAAGCCATCGCCAGCGTGGCCTTCCGCGATGCAATCCTCCAGCAGAATGGCAATGCCCTGCTCCACGGCGAAGCCATCCGCAGAAGGATCGCTGCCCACGCCGGGGCCTATCATCATCACTCGGCGCAGGGTGAAGCCGCGGCAGGGTCCGTCCGGCCCGCAGTCGAAGCCCGCGGTGTCGTAGTCGTAGCCGTGAACGTCCTCGATCAGGACATCCTCCCCGCCCTGCTGGAACTTGATGGGGGTGCCCACCAGGGAGAACGTCAGATCGCGCAAGGTAATGCCCTGACTGTGATACCAGGAGACGAAGCCGAAGCCTCGCTCGCCTTCGAGGCTGTAATCCCGGATCACCAAATCCTGAAGGGTCCAGTAGTCAGCCCCGTCCATGTCCACGCCGTCGCGCCGCTCCAGGCCGTTGCCGTCCAGGATCGCCTCTTCGCCCGGATAGCCCATCAGGGTGATAGGCAGCCCAGGCAGGCCGTAGGTTTCAATGTCCACCCCCTCGTTGTAGACGCCACCGCGCACCCAGATGGTATCGCCTGGCCCAACATTATCCACCGCGTGCTGGACGGTGCGCCACGGCTGGTCGAAGCTGCCTGGATTGGCATCATCTCCAGCAGGGGAGACGTAGTAAACGTTCTCGGCAGCTGCGCGAGTTACCAGCAGGCCCATCGGTATGATCATAACGACAACCAGAATGATTGTCTTCAACCGCTTCCCTTGGCACGTCATCGTCTTAAGTCCAACCTACCCTTCGTCGTTGATTATACCATAGAAGGGGCGGCCTAGCAACATCACGCGACACGAGAAAAGACCTCGGAGGTTTGGGGAGACCTCCGAGGTCTTGTGATTACGTCCGCCGACCGGCCATCCGAAGGCGGCGCAGGTCTCGTCAGCCCGCATCTTTCGTTATCAGCGGCAAGTACACCTTCCGCGTGTAGCCAAAGGCGGCGGTGCAGGCCCTGTCAGCATCCATAGTGACTGTGGTGATAGGATCGGTGCCAGAGCAGTCCCCGCTCCAAGCGATGAAGAAGGAATCGACACCGGGCGTAGCCACCAGGGTGACGACCGTGTCCAAGATGTAGTCCTCCATGCAATCCGCACCGCAATGGATCCCTGCCGGGTCGCTGGTCACCGTACCTGTGCCGATCCCTGCCTTGTCTACGGTGAGGGTGAACTGCTCCAGGGTATTGGTGAAGGTGCACCTGACGGTCTCACCCGGATCGAGGTTGAAGGTGGCTGTCCGCGTTTCCACATCGCCGATGCTGGCAGTAGCACTGCCACTGTCGTCACAGGTGATGGCCGTCAGGTCGAAGGCGGGGGCAGGGTCGTCCTCCGTGGCAGTGTAGATGCCCGGCGGCAGGTCGCTCACCACGATCTGCCCGCCGTCGGAGATGGTGCCAGCGGCGTCACCACTGAAGGTGAAGCTGCCTGCCGCCCCGTCGGGGTCGGTCTGCTTCTCGACGATGATAGTGCCACGCTGGACGTTGGTGAAGGTGCAGGTGATGGTCTCACCGGAGTCGAGGTGGATGGTCACGCCACCCTCAATAGCGGTGCTGTCGCCGCCAACGCAGGTGATGCTGTC
Organism: uncultured Anaerolineae bacterium; assembly: GCA_964592085.1. GTDB lineage: Bacteria > Chloroflexota > Anaerolineae > VGOG01 > VGOG01 > CAZQDO01. The sequence goes on from CAZQDO010000418.1 coordinate 4,456, forward strand.
CAGATCCCAGCCAGTGGGCGCGGTCTCGGTCACGTCGTAGTCACCGGCATCCAGGCTGCTGAACACCTGGCTGCCGTCGTCGTCCAGAACGAAGGCTCCCAGGTCGCCGCTGAAGCCAAAGCCCGTGCCGCCTGCCGGGCCGGTCTGCTTCTCAATGATGATGGTGCTGCCCGTAGCGGCGACGGGGCCCGTGTCGGTCGGGTCGGTGTCCTGGATGCTGACGGAGAAGTCGGGGGGAGCGGGACGCTTGCCCTCCACCAGGGCGTCGGCGTCGGGGTCGAAGCTCACGCAGAACTGGTTTGGGCTTTGGCCGCTGGCGTCGGCGGTGGTCAGCACGCTGATCCAGTAGGTCTTGCTGATGGTGGCAGACACCTGCACGTTGGCATCCCCGTCGGTGAAGGTGACCGTCTGCACGCCGCTGGCCAGGCCGAGGGCCTCCACATCGGCCACCAGGGTATCGTCGGGCTGGAAGACCTCGTCGCCGTCGTCCAGGCGGATGCGCAGGTTCTCGATGATAGCGTCGGCCTCCGCGCTGGTGAGGGGAGTGCTGCAATCGGAGCGGAACAGGTCGAGGTCGAAGGTGCTCAGTTCCAGGTCACGGTCGCCAGCGACGCCGTTGTGGGTGAAGACCACCTTGAGCAGGTCGTCCTCGGTGTCGCTGAGAATGCTGTCGGGCGAGGTATTGCTGACGGCCAACCATGCACTGCCGCCCTGGTTCTGCCAGGCGTTGACCTCGTCATCAGACCCGCCGGAGACGATGTCCAGGTCGCCGTCCCCGTCCAGGTCCCCCACCGCCACCGATTCCACATCGGACGTATGACTGCCGACTTCTTGCCAGTTCCATGTATCGCTGAAGGGAGTGCCGTCGTTCCGCCAGACGTTGACCTTGTCATCCCTCCCCCCGGAGACCAGGTCCAGGTCGCCGTCCCCCTCCAGGTCCCCCCCCCCCCCCCCCCACACCCAGTCCCTTATGCAACCCACAGCGAGGGGGCCC
>CAZQDO010000419.1:0-5439 GCA_964592085.1 uncultured Anaerolineae bacterium
CAAGTTCTATATAGACGGCGACACGGACCATCCCACCATCTGCGGCACCGGCACTGAGTACTACTTCGGGGGAGCGTGGTGCTTTGGAGGTGGCAAAGACCCAACTGCTACCGAAACCTACTCCACGCCCTTCCTGGGCTACCCACTCTACCGCAACGAGCCGGGCGAGGTGCCCAGGCACGGTCTCTACCGCTGGCACATGCTGGACCCCATTCGTTTCAAGCGTGATCTGAAAGTGACCATCCAGGCCCTGGGTTGGTGGCCCAACGGGAAGTTCGAGCCCCTCACCGACGACATCGCCTCCGTCGCCTACTGGTACCAGGCAGAGCCACACGCGCCATTCCCTGAGCTGCCGCCGGTTCACCAGCGCTGGTCTCGATAGCGGGAGCTTGGTCTCGATGGTTCTGTTGAAAAACGCTCTCCGGTGGGAGTCCCCAACTTGTTGGGGGCCTTCTTAGCCCTAAACCGGCGGCCTGGCGGGGACAGCCCGAACGAGTTCGGGACTCCGGTGCTCCGGGGACTGAACAGTATTGCAACTGAAGAGGAGAGAAGAGCCTGTGTCCGACAAACTGGCAGAATACCGACGCGCTGACGCGCCACTGCCCCACCGCAATCGTCTCTGGCCGTTGTACGGCGCAGGCTTTGAGAACCTGGGGCGCAACGGGCGGCCCATTGAGGTGCCGATGGCCCAGTATGGCCCCGATGAGTTGCTGGTCCGCCACGATGCCTGTGGCCTCTGCTTTTCCGACGTCAAGGTCATCCGAGCGGGCGAGACACACCCCCGCATCTACCGCGACATGCAGGCCAATCCGGTGGTGCTAGGTCACGAGGTGACGCTCACCGTCGTCGGTGTGGGGGACAATCTGCGCGACCAGTACCGCGTCGGCGACCGTTTCATTGTCCAGGCCGACATCTACGTGGGCGGCGTGGGCTACGCTTACGGGTATGAGATCCAGGGGGGACTCTCTCAGTACAGTGTGGTTGACCGGCGGGTGCTTAACGGCGATGAGGGCAATTGCCTGATCCCCGTCCAGCCGGACACCGGCTACGCCGAGAGCGCGCTCATCGAGCCCTGGACGTGTGTTCTCACTGCTTACCGATTGGAATATCGCACCAGGCTGGAGCCAGGTGGCACAGCGTGGGTCATCGGGGCTGACGATAGCAGCAATAAATCGTACAGCATCGGCGCGGGGTTTGACGAGGCATCACATCCCGGCCGCTTGCTGCTGACGGATGTGCCCGCTGAATTCGCCGCCTGGCTGAGGATGCGAGCCGAAGCACTGGGCGTGGAGATCATCGAAGTAGGTGACGTCACTGCCCCACCTCTGGAATCGGTGGACGACATCGTCCTGCTGGGCGCCAACCCCGACCTGATCGAAATCGCCAGTCCACACCTGGCCAAGTTCGGCATCATGGCCATCATCGCCGATGGGCCGCTGCCGCGCAAGGTCGAGATTGACGTGGGGCGGGTGCACTACAATCGTTGGCTGTACGTGGGTGGCCCTGGCCCCGACATCGCCCGCGCCTACAGCGACGTGCCGGTTCGCTCCACGCTCAAGCCGGGTGGGCGGGCCTGGTTCGTCGGCGCTGGTGGGCCGATGGGGCGCATGCACGTCCAGCGTGGCATCGAAGCTCCCGATGGCCCGAAAACGATCCTCTGCACAGCGCGAAGTGACCGTCGTTTGCGCGGTGTGGAGTCTATCTACAGAGCGGACGCCGAAGCCAGGTCCATCGCTTTCACCTGCATCAGCCGGCAAGACGAGGGCCTGTACCGCCAGACTTTGGAGGAAGTCGGAGCGCCAGGCTTCGATGACGTCATGGTGATAGCCCAGGATACCGGCGCCATCACAGAGGCAGCGGAGTACCTGGCGACCGGAGGCGTGATGAACATCTTTGCCGGCGTCAAGCGCGGCACGATGGTCAGCCTGGATCTGAGTGCCGTCTATCTGCGAGACGTGCGCATCATCGGCCATTCGGGCTTGACCACAGCCAATATGCACGTAGCGTTGCAGCATGTGGAGTCGGGCGAGTTCTCGCCCAACCGGTTGGTGGCAGCGGTCGGCTCGCTGGCTGCTGTCCCCGATGGCCTGCGCGCGGTGAGAGACGGCGCTTTCTCCGGCAAAGTGGTTATCTTCCCGCACGTCAAGGATCTGCCCCTCACCCCGCTGCCAGACCTGAAGGACAGGCTACCGACTGTCTACGCTAAGCTGAGGGATGGCCGCGAGTGGACGACCGAGGCGGAGGGGGAGTTCTTGAGGTTGATGGTGCTGTAACACGGAACACGCAACACACGTGTTTCGTGCTCCGTGTTCCGTCAATAACGGAGCATTTTGATGGGCCAATTACTACAAGACCGCATTGCAATTGTAACGGGCGGCGCTCGGGGGCTTGGCGAGGCCATCTGCCGCCGGCTGGCCCGCGAAGGCGCCCATGTCGTCGTCGCTGATCTGAACCTGAAGGGCGCAGAGCGGGTTGCGGCTGGCGTCGTAGCGCAGACTGACCGTCTCGCCATTCCCGTCCAGGTGGACGTGACGGACGAAGCACAGGTGGCGGCGATGGTGGATCGCGCCGTTCAGGAGTTTGGACGACTCGACATCCTCGTGTCCAACGCCGGCATCCTCATTGCCGGGCCTGTGGACGAGTTCCCGGCCGAGAAATGGCAGGCTGTGATCAAGGTCAATCTGTTCGGCTACTTTCTGTGCGCCAAGCACGCGGCCCGCGTGATGAAGATGCAGCGGAACGGCGTCATCATCCAGATCAACTCCAAGTCGGGCAAAAAGGGGAGCTACAAGAACTCAGCCTACGCTGCCTCCAAGTTCGGCGGCATTGGCTTGACCCAGAGCATCGCCCTGGAACTGGCGGAGTATGGCGTGCGCGTCAACGCGGTCTGCCCCGGCAACCTGCTCGACTCGCCGCTGTGGGTTGACTCGCTCTACGAGCAGTATGCCAAAAAATGGGGCATCACCGAGGAGGAGGTGCGCCAGAAATACGTTGACCAGGTGCCGATGAAACGCGGCTGCACCTACGACGACGTGTGTAACGTGGTCGTCTTTCTGGCGTCAGACCAGGCCAGCTACATGACCGGGCAGGCCATCAATGTGAGCGGTGGCCAGGAGATGCGCTGATGGTCTGGAAGTTAGATGTTGGAAATTAGAAATTAGAAAGGTAAAAGATGTCCATCCAATCTCCAATCTCCAAAGGGCAGGCCCTCGGTCTCCTGCGGCAGATGTGGGAGGTCCGTATGTTCGAGGACAAGGTCTACGACCTGCTGGGGCGCGACCTGATCAAGGGGGCGTCGCACCTCTACGCGGGGGAAGAAGCGGTGGCTGTGGGCGCCATCTCCACCCTGCGGGACGACGACCTGATCACCAGCACCCACCGTGGCCACGGCCACTGTCACGCCAGGGGCGCCTCCCTGGCCAGGACCGAGGAGGCGCGGCAGGAGCACTACAAGAAAATGATGGCTGAGTTGTGCGGTCGCGCCACCGGCTATTGCCTGGGACGGGGTGGCTCGATGCACATCGCCGATGTGGAGAAGGGCAACCTGGGGGCCACCGGTATCGTGGGCGGCAACATCCCGGTGGCCACTGGCGCAGGGCTGGCCCAACAACTGCTGGGCACGGACCGGGTGGTGCTCTGCTTCTTCGGCGATGGCGCGTCCAACACGGGCAACTTCCACGAATCACTCAACATGGCGGCTCTGTGGAATCTGCCCGTGGTCTACATCGTGGAGAACAACCTCTACGGCATGTCCACACCCGTCCAGAAAGCGGCGACGCAACTGGACATCGCCGACCGTGCCTGTGCCTACGGCATCCCCGGTGAGGTGGTGAACGGCATGGACGTGCTGGCCGTCCGCGAGGCGGTGGGCAAGGCCGTGGAGCGTGCCCGTTGTGGAGAGGGTCCGTCCCTCATTGAGTGCAAAACCTACCGCTGGTACGGCCATTCCCGCTCCGACCCGCGCAAGTATCGTACGAAGGACGAGGAGGCCGTGTGGAAGACGCGCGATCCCATCCCCACCTTCGCCGCCCGCCTGGTCGAAGCGGGGATCGCGACGGAGGCGGAGATTGACGCTCTGGAGGACAAGGTAGGGCAGGAGATCGAAGAGGCGACAGAGTTTGCCCTGAAATCGCCTACGCCGCCGGTGGAGGAGCTGGAGCAGTACGTCTATGCGCCCTTCAAGTGGACGGAGGCGGATTACGCCCGCGAGCGGAAACTACGGGAGCTGTGCAGAAATGATGGTCCTGGCACGCACAGGATCCAGTACCGCCAGGCCATCCAGGAAGCGTTGCACGAGGAGATGCAGCGTGACCCCAACGTGTTCGTGATGGGGGAGGACATCGGGCTGTACGGCGGGGCCTACGGCGCTACGCACGGGCTGTTCGAGGAGTTCGGGCCGGAGCGGGTGCGCGACACGCCCATCTCCGAGGCGACCATCGGTGGGGCGGCGGTGGGGACGGCCATGTGCGGGCTGCGGCCCGTGGCCGAGATCATGTACGTGGACTTCACCCCGCTGGCCATGGACCAGATCGCCAACCAGGGAGCCAAGAACCGCTACATGTTCGGCGGCAAGACGACCGTGCCCATGGTCATCCGCACGGAGGGAGGGGCCGGGCGCTCCATCGCCGCCCACCATTCGCAGTCGCTGGAGGCGCTGTGGGTGCACTTCCCCGGCATCTACGTCGTCATGCCCAGCACACCCTTTGACGCCAAGGGGCTGCTGAAGGCGGCCATCCGCGACGACAACCCGGTCATGTTCATTGAGCACAAGATGCTCTACGGCGTCGAAGGCTACGTGCCCGACGAGGACTACGTCATCCCCTTTGGCGTGGCCGACGTCAAGCGCGAGGGCTCCGATGTGACGGTGATCACCTACTCGCGCATGGTGCACCGGGCATTGGAGGCCGCCGAACGATTGGCTGCAGAGGGGATCAGCGTGGAGGTGATTGACCTGCGCACGCTCAAGCCGCTGGACATGGACACGGTGGCCGCGTCGGTGAGAAAGACGGGGCGCGTAGTGGGCGTCACCGAGGCTTGCAAGACAGGGTCGTTCGTCAGCGAGCTGGCCGCGCGCATCCAGGAGGAGTTGTTCGACTGGCTGGATGCGCCAGTGGTGCGAGTGTGCGCTGCGGACGTGCCCATCCCCATGAGCGAGCCGCTGGAAGACGCCGCCATCCCCAGCGTGCAGAACATCATCGCTGGCATTCGAGAATCGTTGAGGTGAGGGAACCTATGATCAAAGAAGTCATTCTGCCCAAGTTGGGGCAAACGATGGAAGAAGGCACCATTGTCGAGTGGCTGAAGCGGGAGGGAGAGCCAGTCCAGCGCGGCGAGGTGCTCTTGATGGTGGAAACGGACAAGGCCACGCTGGAGGTGGAGGCGTCGGCGAGGGGCTTCCTGCGCAAGGTTCTGGTGCCCGCTGGCCAGAAGGTGCCGGTG
>CAZQDO010000420.1:0-5433 GCA_964592085.1 uncultured Anaerolineae bacterium
CGCATGTCCGGTGGTGTGGGAGGGGGGCGGTTAGGCCGTCCCCCTATCCCGATTCTTTTCCCATGATGTGGTAAAATAAGCCCGCATCCTCCGGCCACATAAGAACATCAACAAAGATAGTGGGTCCTTCAACGATGAGAGAATCAATTCGTTCCATCGGCATTGCACTATGCGCCATCATTGTGGCTGGTTGGACGCTGCTGATGCTGTCTTCGGCGCAGGCCGTTTCTCTCCCAGCCCCAATTGCCGGCAGCCACACGGCGACGCCAGGAGTTCCGTCCTGCCTGCCGCGCTTCGCCCGACCGGAGCTGGTGGGCGAGGTGACTAACGAGGCAGACACCGACCAACTCGTCGCGGTGGATCTCAATCAGGATGGTCTGGTGGATCTCTTCTCTGCGTTTGCCGGCTGGTCGGTTGGATGGGAGCCCGTCGAGCCTGCGGTTCTAATGAACGATGGCAATGGTAAGCTGGAGGACGTCACTGCTTCGGTGTTCGTCGGAGCTCCGCCGCGCGTAGAGCAGCCCAGAAGAATCTTGGTCGCCGAGTTCAACGGCGACGGTCGTCCCGATCTGTTCATGGCCGAAGGTGGAAAAGACTTCTGGCCCTATCCCGGCGGTCAGAGCGCCCTGATCCTCTCGGCGCCCGGCGGCAAGCTCGTGGACGCCACCGATTCCCTGCCGGATGAGACGGGTTTCACCCACGCCGCCTCTGCCGCAGACATTGACGGCGATGGCGACGTTGATCTGTTCCTCGGCAACATTCTTCAAGACCCGTCCCAGCTCTGGCTGAACGACGGGGAGGGCGGATTCACCAGGGGACAAGAGGAACGCTTACCCCAAGCACAAAGAGATTTAGGCCAGAACAGGTACTCCGCCTCCCTCTTTGCCGACGTCGATGGAGATGGCGCCCCCGACCTGATCCTCGGCACGTGCGGCGCCAAGTGTGGGAAGGGCGATGTCTCTGTCGTCCTGCTGAACGATGGGCAAGGCTGGTTCTCGCTGCTGCCGGGCGCACTACCTCAGCCATCGTGGCCCGCGGCAGATAGCGTGGTCGACATCCAGGCTGGCGATATCAATGGCGATCACCGCCTGGACCTACTGATGGTCCCGATCGTACCCGATGTGGAGTTTGGCGGACACATCCAGCTTCTGATCGGGAACGGGGACGGCACGTTCCGAGACGAAACGAACACGCGCCTGCCCCAGGGGGAGAACGACCTAAGAGAGTTCATGACCTTGCATCCAATCGACCTCGACTACGATGGTGATCTGGATCTGGCCACGGGTGTCCAAAATCCGTTCAGCTACACAGCGCCGTTCTACATCAACGATGGCCTGGGATACTTCAAGCCGTGGCAACAGCCTCTAGCCCTGAGGCCGTTCGACTTCGGGGACATAGATGGCGACGGACGGCGTGATCTGCTGTTCGTGCTCGATGGGGGGAGTGGCGTTCCCGACCGCTATTTCGCCATGCGTGGCCTGCCATGTCCGGCGGCATTCCTGCCCCTGGTGGTCAAAGCTGGCGAGCCCTCAGAGCCCGTGGTGGAGGGGTTCGTCGAACTGTATCCGTACTGGGCGAATCTGGCGGGCATGGGGTGGACCCCGGGCGAGACGTTGAGCGTGGATGTTCGGACCCCGAGTGGTGCGCTCAAAGACACGACCTTCGGCACCGCCGACAGCGAAGGCGAGCTGACGGCGCCATTCCATAATGTAGTTCGGAGCACTTTTGGACCCCGTGAGGGCGACCGAATCACCTTGATCCCCGAAGACGGCGCCCCAGTGACCTTCCCCGTCAAGCTGCCCCAGGCAGCTGCAGATCCCAAGGCGAACACCATCGTCGGCGTGGCCGAGCCGGGGGCGCGCGTCGAGGCGCACGTCTTTGGTCACAGCGGCGGATACGAATGGCTGGAGACGGAAGCAGCCTACGATGGCGCCTTCTCCTTCGACTTCTCGCCACTGCTCGACTGGGCCGGCAGCGACAGCCTGGAACTGGGCCATTGGGTGACCGAGTATGCCAGCATCTGGATCGCAGAGGATTCACCGGACATGGAGTTGGTGGGGGCAGCGCACATCAACCTTGACGCACCCTACCACTCCCTTGATCCCGCCTTCGCCGCCGGCGATGCCGACTTCCACGTCGCCAATCAACTTTTCGCCGGCCTGACCCGGCAGGACGAGGAGACCGGCCAGATTTTGCCTGATCTGGCTTCCTGGGAGATCGCCCCCGATGGCAAGAGCATCACCTTCAGAGTGATCATCGACCTCTTCCCCTGGAGCAACGGCGATCTCTTTGATGTGGAAGATGTGCTCTATGGCTTGCAGCGTGCCCAACTGCACAGCCCCTACAGCTACGTCCTGGATGCCATCGGCGTGGTGGACTACGACAACATGAGTGACACTGTGGTGCGCATCGTTCTGGACAAGCCCATGGCCGGCGTCGTCCCCGCCATTATGGCCCTGCCGCCCTTCCGCCCGGTTCCGCACCTCCTGGTCGACGCCTATGGCGACGACTGGGCCGATCCGGACACCATTGCCAGCAGCGGGCCCTTCCGGGTCGTCGCCGAGAGCCCAGGCCTCCTGCAACTGGAGAGAAACCCGCACTATCACGACGTGGAATCCGTGAGCATCAGCGAGGCCGATGTCTATGCCATCGAGGATGCACTCGAGGCCACCCAGCGGTATGCGGCGGGCGACCTCGACGTGACCATGACCTACGACTCGGACATGGTGAACGGCGACCCCACGCTGAGCGAGGAGGTGCACCGCTATACAGGCCCGTGCACGTATTACTTTGGCTTCACCACTAACAAGCCGCCGCTCGACGACGTGCTGGTGCGCAAGGCGCTGATCGCCGCCACGGACCGGGACGAAGCTGCGGCAGAGGGCTTCGGTGGGGCCCCAGCCCTGACCTTTGCTCCACCTGGCGTATTCGGCGCTGTGCCACCGGGTTCGGGCATCGGTATCGAGTATGATCCGACCCAGGCCCAGAACTGGCTCGTTCAGTCCGGCGTGGCGACACCGTTCACCATCAACCTGGCCCATAGCACCGGCGCAAGGAATGTCGCCATCGCCCAGAGCGTCGCCGACGATTGGGAGACTAACCTCGGAATCAACGTGATCATCGAGAGTCGGGATTGGGAGGACTACGAGGACTGGATCAGCCCCGAAACCCCGGTTGAGGCCATGCCCCACGCCTGGCTGCTCACGTCGTGTGGCGCCTATTACGACCAGCACAACTGGGTGTACGATCAGTTTCACTCGACCGGAGGCCTCAACTGGATTCGCTGGTCCGATGCCGAGTTCGACGACATCACGGATCAGGCGGCGGCGAGTGCGGATCTGGCCCAGCGGGAGGTCTGGTACCAGCGGGCGGAGGAGATCCTTAGCGAGGAGCAGGCCGGCATCCTCAGCCTTTTCTGGGCCGGCAACTCGCAGCTCAGCAAGCCCTACCTGGAGCGCACGTTCTCGCGCAACATGGGAGAGCAGGTCAGGAACTGGTACTTCCGTTAGCAAGGCCAAACTGCTTGGAAAATGACTTGGAGATAAATCATGCTCAAGAGATGGCAACTCTGGCTGGGCCTGATCATCAGCGCTGTCTGCCTCTACGGGGTCCTGAAAGGCATGAAATTAGATCAGGTCTGGCTGGTCTTGAAGACGGCCAGGTATTGGTGGATCGTCCCCGGCGTGGCCGTTTACTTCTTCGCCGTTTGGGCCCGTACCTGGCGATGGCATTACCTGCTGCGCTCCATGATGCCCGTGCCCCTGGCTCGCCTCTTTCCGGTGGTCTGCATAGGTTACATGGGCAACAACGTCTACCCCGCCCGCGCCGGCGAGGTTATCCGGGCCTACGTTCTCAAAAAGAAGGAAGGGGTGAGCATCAGCGCATCCCTGGCGACCGTCGTGGTGGAACGAATCTTCGATGGGGTGGTGATGCTCCTGTTCGTCTTTTTCTCTTTGCCCCTCATCCCCATGCAGCCGTGGCTCAGGCAGGTGGTCATCCTTTCCAGCCTGTTCTTCCTTGGCGCCCTGGCTGTTTTCTTCGTCATGGCTGCCTCGCCCCAGCGCTCGCAAGCGGTTTACAACTGGCTCATCGAGCGCTTCTTGCCAGCACGATTTCGGGAGCAGGTCCGCGAGCTGCTGGACCGCTTCATGGAGGGCCTACACTGTCTACGTAGCGGCAAGGATGTACTGATGATCTTCGTCACCTCGCTGGTGATCTGGCTGGCAGAGACGGTGAAGTACTGGTTCGTGATGCACGCCTTCGACTTCAGCGTGCCGTTCTACGTGCTGATGTTGATGAACGGCGTTGTGAATCTGGCCACCACCATTCCCTCCAGCCCAGGCTACGTGGGCACCTTCGATGCCCCAGGCATCGCCATCCTGGTAGCCTACGGTGTGAACGGCGAGGTGGCCACGGCCTACACCCTGATCTTGCACGCTGCGTTGTGGTTTCCCATCACCGTGCTGGGGGCATACTACATGTGGCGGGAGAGCGTCTCGTGGGCTGAGTTTGGAGTGGCGGCCCACGTAAAGGCTGATAGATAGGCCGCAGGGGATTATTTGACAAATAGCAGTACGTCTGGTATATTGGTGAACAGAGTTAGGAGTAGAGAGTGGCTGGTAAAGGCCCCTGGGACAATGTCCTCAAGGACACAACAGGCAAACCCGTCCTCTTAGCAAAGGATAAAAACGGGATCTCGGTCTTCTTATCAAGAATCGTGTGGTATGAGCACATTTTGAGCAGACATCCTGAGGTTGACGGCTACAAGGATTCAATCCTCCAGGCTATCGAGGATCCCGACGTTAGACAGATTGACCCGGAGGACGAACGGGTGAGGTTGTGTTACAAGAGTATCCCCGAAAGCAATCGCCCTTTCAGAAAGGCGCTCTTTCTGAGAGTGGTCATCAAGTATCTCTACCCAGTGGAGCACAGGAGAGAAAAGACTGGTTTTGTCAGCTCCGTGTATTTTGTTGATCATGTGAAAAAAGGTGAGGTGCTATGAACACACTAACTCTAGCCGATGGACGAAATGTATTTTTCGACTATGATGAGATTCAAGACATGCTCTATATAACCTTCGCTCCGTCGGTTGGGCCTACCTACTACAGCGATATTGATGATTTGGATGGAGTGATGTTGCGATGTGATGGAGAGACCGACGAAGTGGTTGGGGTGACTGTACACAATGTCAAGCAGAAAATGTATCAGCAACTGGTCGAGGATATCTGTCGTCAGGTCGTTCACCGCAGGGAGTATGCCGTGGCTTCCTGACTCGAATGTGATTGCAACGAGAAAAGCCCACCTTTCTCATGCGGTGGGCTTTATTTCACATCAATAAGGAATGTGGATCAATGAGAATAGGTATCATAGGTGGAGGGGTCGCCGGGCTGACAGCGGCGTATGAGTTGGCCAAAAAGGGACACAGTGTAGGCG
>CAZQDO010000421.1:0-5389 GCA_964592085.1 uncultured Anaerolineae bacterium
CCTACCATCGAGGCCCTTGAGCGCGACAGCGGCGCAGGGGTTCAGATCACGGGCGATGCCGACGGCCATTACTCTGTGTTTCTAGCGCCAGGTATTTACGACGTCACCGCCACCGCCTTCGCCTATCAGCCGGCGGTGAGATATGGTGTGACCATCATCATGGGCGAGACCGGGGTGGAGGACTTCTCGCTGACCGCCTCACCAGCGGGCGTCCTTTTTGGCAGAGTGACGGAGATGGACACAGGCGCGCCTCTGGAAGCAACGGTCGCTGTTCTCGACACTCCCGCCACCGCCACTACGGATCCAGCGACGGGGCTGTACAGCATCGCCCTGCCCGCAGGCACATATCGGCTGAAAGCCGCCAGCTCCGGACACAAAGTACAGAGGGCTTCCGAGGTAGTCATTGAGGTTGACGAAGGCACCGTCCAGAACTTCGCCCTGCCCGCCGCTCCCACCATTCTGTTGATTGACAGTGGTGCCTGGTACTACGAGAGCCAAATCGGATATTTCCAGGAGGCGCTGGATAGCCTGGACTACCTCTACGATACCTGGACCATCAAGCATCTACAGGAAGATGTGCCTGAAGCCGACGACCTGATTCCCTACGACATCGTCATCTGGTCTTGCCCCAAGGACTCGCCAGGATACGTCGGCGCCTGGGACGCCATGGCCAGCTACCTGGAGGCAGGAGGGCGTCTTTTCCTCACTGGACAGGACATCGGCTTCTGGGATGGGGGCGGCAGCCTGTCCCACTACTCTCCCTATTACACCAAATACCTGCAAGCCGTCTACTTCCAGGACGATGCCGGTTCTCGCCAGTTGACGGGTACTGCTGGCGACATCCTCGACGGCATGGCCTTAACCCTCAACGGCGGCGATGGTGCCGATAATCAACTCTATCCCGACGAGATCGTTCCCGTGGGAAGTGAGCACGCCGCCTCCATCGTCCAATACCAGGGCGACGGCAGCGGTGGCTTAAAGGTCGGCCTGTGCCTGCCCTATCGGGCCGTCTACCTCTCTTTCGGCTTCGAAGGCATCAGCGACGGTGATCACCGCAGACAGGTGATGGAGCGGGACATAGACTGGCTCATGGCCCCACCGCCGACCGTCGGGGTGGAGATAGCACCTGCCGCTCAAACCAAAGTGAGTACAGGGGGTAGCGTTGTCACCCAAACGGTGAGGATTAGAAACACTGGACAGATCACAGACACCTACCATCTGAGCATTCTGGGCAACGTCTGGCCGATAGAGCTCTGGAATGGGGATTTCTCCACGCCGCTGACGGAGACCATCCACATCGCCTCCTGCCATTCGGCGACCGTGGGCGTAAGAACCGAGATCCCTCCCGGCACCGACTGGGATACCTCTGACACGATAACCCTGACAGCTCGCTCGGCCAGCGATCCGTCCTTTTTCCAGGAGGCCAGTCTCACCACCAAGACCCCTGCCCCGATCCTGCTGGTGGACGATGATCGCTGGTACAACGTGGAGGACAGCTACCGGGCGGCTTTGGTCGGCAATAGCTATCCCTACGACTACTTGAATGTCGGCTGGAACGAAGGCGTCGCCGCCGGCAGCCCCAGCCTGGCCACGCTGCAGATGCATCCCATGACCTTATGGTTCACCGGTTACGACTGGCATGACACCCTCACCCCTGCCGAGGAGGAAATGCTGGCCACCTACCTGGAAGGCGGAGGGCGGCTCTTTCTCTCCGGCCAGGATTATCTTTACACCAGCGGGTTGACTGACTTCGGCATGGACTATCTGGGCGTATTGACCTATACAGAGAGCGTGACCACGACGACGGTCTACGGCGTGGCTGGCAACCCAGTGGGAGATGGCCTGGGCCCCTACCGCCTCGATTATCCTTTCAGCAATTGGAGCGACGGCCTGATTCCCACTGAAGCCGCCTCTCCAGCCTTCGTCAGTGGCAAAGGGCAACCCTGTGCTCTGACCCGCCACGACCAGGCCAGGGACTTCGAGACCGTCTTCTTCGCCTATCCTTTTGAGGCTTTGGAAGCAACCGATGCCCAGGAAGTCATGGAGAGAGTCGTGAGTTGGCTCAGTTGGCTGGGCACTTCCACCATAACTGCGGATAAGAAGATAGCCGCCGAAGGAGACGTCTTGACCTACACCATCGTTCTCAACAACACGGCTACCACCGATGCTGCCAGCGCGACCCTTTCCAATACCATACCAGCCCATATCAGCTATGTGCCTCACAGCCTGAGCGGTGAGGCGAGTTACGACCCCTCGAACAACCGTATCTATTGGGAGGGAACAGTCGCCGCTGGCGCCTCCTTGATCTTTACCTACCAGGCCGCTATCGCTAGTCCCTTGCCCGATGGGACGGTTATCGAAAACGCGGCCCAGATCGGCGACGGCACCCACATCTTCTTCGACAAAACGGCAACCACCGTGGTAGACGTCCCCGACCTCTCTACTTCCACCAAACAGGTTGATAAGCAGATAGCCACGGCTGGCGATCCCTTGACCTACACCATTGCCCTGACGAACACGGGGCCCCTTGATGCTAAAATGACCACTCTTTGGGATGCTGTCCCCCCTCATACCGCTTACATCACGGGGTCCGCTTCTGCCTCCTCAGGGGTGATAACCGACGCCGGAGGGCAAATCAGGTGGACCGGCTCAGTAAGCATTGGGCACCCCGTGGCGATTACCTACAGCGTGACAGTGAACGTCCCTCGTGACGGCTTCGTCATAGCAAACGCTGCCCTCATCAATGACGGCTTCGGCAACGTCTTCACCAGGACAGCCACCACTCTTGTGCCGGCGAGGGTTTACCTGCCCCTGTTTATGAAAGAACACGCCCATTTGCCAAGTTAGCCAAAATGTGATAAAATGTGATCGTCATCTTTCGACAGGCTCAGAACATCGCTGGGGGATCGTCTAGTGGTAGGACAGCGGTCTCTGGAACCGTAAGCCGAGGTTCGAATCCTCGTCCCCCAGCCAATATCCAATCCTCAAGAGAGGCTCTGCAATCAAGTAGAGTCTCTCTTGCTTTTTCTGATCAGAGCGGTGCCCAGGCAGTGATGACTAGCTCAGAGCCTTGCTTGATGGAAACTTGCTGGAGCGCTGCGCTTTGTTCGTGCGTGAAATGGCAAACCGCAAATTGCACCTTAAAATTTTTAGTGGCCTCTTGACAAGAGACTTGTTTTATGGTATAATGTAACTACATTACTACAAAGTTACATTGTAACATCTCTCCCAGTGTTTTTCCCCTCAGACCTTACGTACTAACCCAGGGGCGGTTTCAAAACAAGGCAAGGTATGCCTTGAGGACGTCATAAACAATGATGTTTCAGATTGACCACGGTTCGCCCATCCCCATATACCACCAACTCAAGCTGGCGATAAAGCACAAGATCGAGAGCAGCGAGTTCCAGCCCGGCGAGCGTTTGCCCACCGAGCAAGAACTGTGCGATCGCTATGGCATCAGCCGAACCCCCGTGCGCCAGGCCCTCAAGGAACTGGTCTACGAAGGGCTGCTGGTCCGACGCCGCGGCCTGGGTACCTTCGTGGCCGACCAGTCCCGGACCAACGCCCAACCAGCTTCCCCCATTTGCCTGATGGCCACAGATATTCGCTGGGCCGCTGTCATCGAACGAGCGACCCGCCAGTGGAATGAAACCAACTCCGACCAACCAGCGGACCTGCGGATGCAGCTCATAGATCACGACGATCTGCACCGTGCCCTCGGTACTGCCGTGGCCGAGGGGATGGCGCCAGATATGGTAATGATTGATAGTGTGTGGATCGCTGAGTTCGCCGAGGCCGGGTTTCTCATCCCCCTTGATGAACTGGACACCGACTGGACCCACAACGAATACGCCAACGACCTCTATCCCGCCTTTGTAGAAGCCAACTACTTTGGCGGGCATTTTTATGGCCTGCAAGTCGAAGCTGACCTCTCCCTGCTCTGGTATCGTAAGGACTGGTTCAGTGCTGAAGGGCTGCAACCGCCTGCTGACTGGGACGAACTCGTAGCTGCAGCCCAGCACTTTGCCCGGCCCGACGTGCGCCAGCGGTATGGGCTTGGGCCTTACCCCCTCATCTTCCCAGGCGGGCAAGCCGCCGGAGAGGCCACCGTCTATAACCTGTTGCCCCTGCTCTGGTCGGCTGGGGGGACCGTTCTGCTGGACGGACAGGTGAATCTGGACAGTACGCTCAGCCAGGAGGCCGTTCGGTTTATTGCCGACCTGGTCAATCAACACGCTGTTGCCCCGCCGGACGTTGTGAGCTGGAATTGGGAAGACGTGCCTCGACAACTGGCCCACGGCAAAGCGGCTATGGCGCTGGGGGGCAGCTATGAGAGCCAGACCATCCTGGAAGAGAGCGATTGGGAAGAAGATGGGTTTGTGGAACGGATAGACTGTTGCCTCTCGCCGGCGGCGCCGGGGCGCGAACCCTCCGCCACGGCAGGGGGCATGAGTTATGCCATTCTCCGTCAGTCGCAGCATCCCGAACTTGTGATGGGTATTCTCAAATTGGCCGCCGACAAAGATCTGATCGCCGACTTCTGCCGGATGACCTATCAAAACTCCCCAAGGCCTTCTATGCGCGATGTGTTCACGCCCGACGCCTCCCCTTTGCTCTCCAAAACCTCGCTACTTCTAGGCGCGGCGCGGGCACGGCCCGTGACGCCTGAGTACGTCAAAGTCTCGGGGCAATTGCAGGCCATGTTCGAAAATGTCATCACCAATAGCGCTCCACCTGAGGACGCAGTGCGACGGGCGGCCGAGTTCATTGGTGCGATCACCGGCCTGCCTCTGAGAAGTGCTTGATAAAGACTCACCGGTGGGTTATCATCTTGTACCATTCATGTCTTTTGTTTTTTGCTATCCCTTCGTGACATTGCCAGCGCCGGACATGGAAAGGAGGTGATGGTCTGCGATAAAAACACAGTGATAGTAGTGCAGGCTGCCATGCTTCGGCAGCCAGGAATGACCGGGAACATAACGGTCATATCCTATTGAATCTAAAGAAACAAAAACTTAGGAGGAGAGTGGAAAATGAAACGCTCAATATTTACGATCTTGGCTTTGCTGGTGTTGGCAAGCATGATCCTGGCCGCTTGCGGCCCCAGTGCCACACCGACACCCGTTCCGCCGACAGCGACGCCCGTTCCGCCGACGGCGACCCCCAAACCAGCGGAGCCGACTAAAGCGCCCGAAGTGAAACCCGAAGCGCCTTTCCCGATGGCTTCAGGTGGTTACCTGGAGAAGGCCGTGGCAGGCGAGTACGCCGGTACGACGGTGGTGGTTGACGGGCCTTTCACCGACGTTGACGAGGTGCTGTTCAACGAGTCCATGAATCCCTTCGAGGAGGCGACGGGGATCACGGTGAACTACATCGGCAACAAGGAGTT
>CAZQDO010000422.1:0-5339 GCA_964592085.1 uncultured Anaerolineae bacterium
CCGACAGGTGGGTCGTAGGTGAAGGTGCCGTCGGCGCTGACGTTGAGAGTGCCGTCGCCGGCCACCGTCCCGCCCGTCTTGCTGACGCTGCCGGCCTTGACCACCAGGTCGGTGCCCAGCGTCGGGCTGGCGTTGTCGGGGTCGGCGTCGTTGCCCAGCAGGCCGCTGGCCGGGTCGGTGACTTCCTTGCGGGTGTTGCCGATGACGTCGTCGTAGCCGTCGTCGAAGGCGATGGGTGAGACCTTCACTGAGCCCGCTACCAGCGTGGTGTTGGCGTCAATGGTGTCGCTGAAGACGACGTTCAGGGCATCGGCGGTGCCGTCGTTGGTGATGATGATGGTGTAGCGGAGTGTGTCGCCGGGGTCGGCCTTGCCGTCGCCGTCGTTGTCCACCGTCAACGTATACGTTTTGGTGGCGCTGATCGCTGGCACGCCATCCGGCAGACGGGCTGTGGGGGGCAGATCAGTGGTCTGGCGAAGGCTGGTCCCGCCGCCAGTCCCGTAGATGGTGGAAGCGGCCCGGGCCGCCAGTTGGGATTGGGCGAGGCCAAAGGCCAGCAACACCAGCAGCGCGGTGATGACAGACAGATAGAGTCCTCTGACGAGCTTGGGTGCGAGAGAGTTTTTCTTCATAGTCTGCTCTCCTTTTGCGACGGAGTGAAAGTCGCTATCCTTGCCACTTAACCAGATTGTACCACAGTTTCGCGGGTTTGTAAATCACGAAAGAGACAAACAAGGGGGAAAATGAATGATGGCCCTCAGGGCACCGCCACCACCTCATCCAAGACCACGCGGTTATTGGCGATAGGGGTGCCGCCAGGGCCGACCGCCGCCAGGCGATCCACGGTCTGGGGGTCGTAGACGCCCAGGGCAAGGCGGTAGTGCCCTGGAGGCACATCCTTCAGAGAGAGCGTGATCTCATCGCTGACCACCTCGCCCTCGGCCCACCAGGAAGTGGGATATTGGTTCTGACGAGGCATGGCGTCGTCCTGGGCCACGATCACCTCCGTAGCAGGATCGAACAGGTGGACGAAGACCTTGTAGTCCCCCTCCATTTGTTGCAGCGACTGCCAGTGCAACGCCAGCCGCAGTTTCCCTTCCTCATGCTCAAGGTCGTAGCCCAGAAGGCGCATCTGGCCGCCGAAACTGATGTTCAGCCTGGTCTGCATGGGAGGTATATCGTAGCTGCGCTCTCTCCCCACGATCTCAACGCCCAGCGGGAGAACGAATTCGCCAAAGCCTTCGCCGGTTTGTGCGTCGTCCACAGCGATGACTAAATCATAGCGCCCCGCAGGCAGCAGGGGATCGAGCGTCATTTGGTAGCGGCTGGCGACGATGGCGTTGGTTGGCCAGAGGGGGGTGGCATAGCTCCTGGCTATCGGTTCGGTCTGTGACTGGACAGTTGTCCCGCTTTCATCTCTCAAAGATAGACGGCAAGCGTAATCGCGGGTGGGATGCTCAATGGCAGCCCATTTCACCTTCACAAACAGGGGTTGCCCCTGCTCTATCTGCGCCGTCACCGGGCTCAATTCGACCAGGGCCAACTGACCGAACTCTTGGAGCACAGGATAGCTGGCCTTGATGGTTGGTTCCGTCAACACCACTGGCGCTCGCGCTGTGCCGATGGGGGCCAGCGAGGCCACTTCGTAGAGGATCACCTCCAGCGAATAGTCTTCGCCGGGCGGAGTGCCCTCTGGTAAGGGCAGGACGTAGTTATCGCTGACCAGCTCCCCCTCTCGCCACAAGCTGGTGGGGTAGAGGCCGTAGTGAGGTTGGGTGTCCAGCGAAGCCAGTGTTTGGCCCTCCCTATCGCGCAGGCGCAGGGCCAGGCCGTAGTTGATGGCCACCGGTTGCATGACTCGCCAGGTCAGCTTGGTCTCCAATGCTTCGGGGGTTTCCTGCTCGGTCTCCACCTGGCTCAGGAGGATGCCTGGCCCGAAGCTTGCCAGGGCCGGCTCATCGCCCGTCGCCCAGCGCTGGCCACCAACGAACAGGGGGTGCAAGTAGGTAGTACCCAGGGTCTCGCCTCTCTCGGTGACGGGCCTGATCTCGCCCTCCTCGTCTCTCAGCTTTACACTGATCAGGTAGAGGCCGCGAGCGGTTTCGTCGGGTATTTTCAGATGGTGGTGCGTCGTCCCATCCCGCAAGGGGATGCTGTCCCCAGCCAGGCACGCGCTGACGTGGAAGAGATACTCAGCAGGGGTGGTCAGGCACATATCGGCTTCCAGGCGCTCCTCCTTGACCTCATCCCAGTGGAGAACCACCTCGACGGTCTCGCCAGCTTCCACCTCGTCGGCCGAAAACTGGTAGCTCTTCAACCGTGCCGTGTCGCCAAAGTTGACGCCCTGCGGATTGTGGTGCAGGTAAGGCAGGCGGTCGAAGTCCATGGTCAGGTCTGGTGGTTCTTGGTCGGGTGGTCGGGTGGTCGGGTGGTCGGCTGCATGTTGGTTTGAAACCCAAAATCCGATAACACCTGTCAGCAGGATCACTATCGCCGTAGCCAGAGGCAATGGGTTAACGAGTAACGAGTTGATGAGGGGAGGGCGGGGCTGCTTCGTTGCCTTGTTGCCTCGTTGCCTCATTCCCTCGTCGCCTTGTTGCCTCGTTGCTTCATTCCCTTGCCCTTGTCGCCTCGTCAGCTTCCCAGCGATTAGGAGTCCAATGATGACCAGTGCCGCAACCAGCGATACCCCCTCAGCCAGGGCTCGCAAGGGCGTGCGCTCCAGGCGCAGGACGACCTGGTGCTCTCCCTGGTCGAGATCAAGGCCGATGTAGCCCAGATTCTCGACGGGTTGCACCTCTCTGGGCTGACCATCCACGTAGGCGCGCCAGCCGGGGAAGTAATAGGTGTGGAAGGCCAAAGACGCCTGGGGCGAGGTCACTTCGATGGCCCATCCCTCGGCTGCTGGCTTGCGCCAAAGCAACTCAGCCGCCTTGACCTCTCCTGTCATCACCAGTGGCGGTGGCTTCTCCCCGTTGCGCAGTAGCACCTCGGAGGTGTAGGGGCGAGGCACCACCCAGCGGGGCAGGTACTCGTGGCGGATGGTGGTGCCAATGTTGGCAGTGAAGTATTCGTAGAGCATCAGGCGCTCCACGGTGACGTCCTCCTCGCCGATGGGCAGGTACTCAGGCTTCAGGCCCAGCATGGAAGCGGCCAGCAACACTGCCCCTACAACGCCGGCCAGCCAGCAAGTTAGTGCGTTGGAGTCCCGAACTCGTTCGGGTTCGTTGCGCCATGCCCCCAACAAGTTGGGGACTCCCCAGTAGGCGATGGCCAGGCTGGCGAAGAAGGCTTGCACCGATAGAAAGCGCCAGGGGAACTGCACGAAGGGCAGCAGCGGCACGTTGTCCCACAGAGGGCGGGAGAGCGGGGTGATGAGAAAGGTAGACAGGGCCAGGCCAGCAACCAGGAACGCGCTCTGGGTCTCAGGACGGCGGCGCTTGATCCACCAGACTATGATCACTGCCACACCCAGGAGCGCGAGCACGGCCTGGGCCAGGCCCATGGCAAAGGGTGTCTGTCCTGGGACGACGGCATAGTCGAAAAGGAGCGAGGGCTGCACCAGATTCAGACCGCGGAAGTGGTTGCTGTAATTCAGGTAGCCGGTGGTCTGATGCTCCAATTGCACGTAGTTTCCCTCCAGCAGGGCCGGCAGCCAGTACCAGGCGCTGATGGCCAGGCCCAGGGCGAGGCCACTGATGGCGTATAGCAAATAGCGTATCGTGGCTCTCCTGTCCTCTGTGGACGATAGGCCATAAGCGATGAGCCACAGGCCTACGAAGGCGCTGAAGATGAGGGCTGAGACGTTGTGGGTCAGGATCAGTCCGCTGTAGGCAAGGGCAAGCAGAGCGACACGGCCAGCCGAATGTAACTCCCTCAGGCGCAACAATGCCCAGAAGATGAGGGGGTAGAAGACGAAGGCGTAGAACTCCGACAGGGCATCGCCCCGCACGTAGACGTTGACCAGGTGGTAGGGGGCGTAGGTGTAGGCGACGGCGGCCAGAATGGCGCTGGCCTCCCGCTTGAACAAGCGCCTGCCCAGAAGATACATGGAGGCTGCGGCAGCGACGAAGCCCCATAACTGGGTCAACTTGATGGCCCAGATGAAGCCGAAGCCCAGCAGCTTGAACAGGGCGGCGATGTAGTAGGGCAGGGAGGCGTAGAAGTTGAAGAAAGGGTAGCCCAGGCCATAGGCGGCGTCGGGCATCCAACGGGCAGGGAAGATGCCAGCCCTGAGGTTGGCAACCAGTTGGTGGAGGCGAACCAGCAGGAAGGGGCTGTCGCCTCCACCACGTGTGTTGATGGGGCCGTCACCTGCCAGCAGGGGCAGGCAGGCGATGAGGCTCAGGAATAAGACAAGGAGTAATCCTGTGGCTTTTCTATTCATAATCTCTCCGGGCTACATTGCCGTCGTAACGATTTTGTGCTATAATCCAAGCACTGCTGAAGCGAGGTGAATTATGCCAAACATTAGCTTGCAAGAAGACGATGTCGCTATCCCTCTGGAGTTGCTGGACGACGCAGGTGGTGAGGGGCTGGTCGTACTTTCCTTGGCCGAAGGTGCCTACTTCGTCATTCGCGCCGAGGTCTTCACCGCTTATCCACCCCAGCGCCTCGCCTCGATTCGCCAAGCGATCAAATCGCTTCAGGAAGCCGAAGCGAAGCCGGAAGGCACTGAAGTTCTGTGCACCTCCCGCAAGCGGCGCGGTCTGGATGAATTGACAAAGCAGGGATTTGCTGTATCAGATGGCTCCGGCTATCGGCTCCAGGACCAGATACTCCCCGATGTGACCCTGGATTTGGTACGTCAGGGCCTGGCCTCAATGAAGGGTGCACTGACGCAGGAGGTCATCGAAGAGCGAGGTGAGGAGTAATGGCTCTCTTTCTCTTCGACACCAGCGCTTTGGTGAAGAGATATCACGTCGAGATGGGCTCAGACAAGGTGGGCGAGATTTTCGACAATCCTGATAACGTCCTCATCATCTCAGAATTGGTCCTCGTAGAGATGACCTCAGCACTCCAGCGCAAGCTGAATCAGGGTGAGATCGCGGCTTCGGCGATGGAAAACGCTCTCGCCCAGTTCGCTCACGATGTCCTGAGTGAGTTGATCGTGGCTGAACTTACGAGCGAACTTGTGCGTCGAGCGAGGAGATTGGTTCTAGAGCACGACCTGAGAACTTTAGATGCCCTCCAGTTGTCCTCTGCCCTGGAGTTTCAGACGCTCAAACCTACTTTTGTCTGTGCGGATGCTAAGCTACGCGATGCCGCCCTGGCGACAGGCATGATGACCCTCCCCCGGTTTTGTGGACAGGGGGTTAAGCTACACTTTGCTGTTGGTG
>CAZQDO010000423.1:0-5293 GCA_964592085.1 uncultured Anaerolineae bacterium
AGTCCTCAACTTGTTGAGGGGGCGGCGCGGCAAACCCCAACAAGTTGGGGACTCCGGCTCGCCACCCACGCCAACTCCCAAAGACCCACCGGGAAAACGAAAAGAGGTGGGAATGACGCCGCTTCATCACATCGGCGTCATTTCCCACCTCGTGAGCGAAACCTAATAATGCTGAATCAATACAAGATCCGTCTCCTCAGCCCTGGCATGTCCAGGATAGTGATTCTCTGCCCCTCAACCTGGATCAACCCCTGATCCCGGAAAGTGCCCAGCACCTTGTTCACGCTCTCCCGGGTGGCTGCCACCCAGGTGGCCAGCTCGGCCTGGGTCAGGCGCAAGTCAATCTCAATGCCATCTTTCTTCACCCCGTAGCGGTCGGCCAGCTCCAAGAGTTTTGCCGCCACCCGCCCGTAAACATCAAGAAAGGACAGACTCTCGGCGTAAATGGTGGTATACCTCAAGCGAGTGCTCAGTACCTCCATGATGCTCTTCGCCATCCGTGGATAGGCCTCCAGGTGCCGCAGGAAATCGTCCCGATGCAGGGTGTAAGTCACCGTCCTCTCCAGCGCCACCGCTCCCGCCGACCGGGGCAGACCATCGAGAAGGGACAACTCGCCAAAGACGTCGCCGGGGCCATAGATGTTGACCGATATCTCCTGGCCAGACTCGCTGAGGATAAAGATGCGCACCTTGCCCGACTCGATGACGTACAGAGTTTGGCCAGGGCTACCCTTGTGGAAGATGATCATCCCCTTGCCAAAAGTACGCTTCCCCAGGCTATCGGCCAGAACCTCTAACTCCTGGTCAGACAGACCGGTGAACAGGGAAACTTTCCGAAGCATGGCTACCCTGGACATCTGAACCTCCTACATTCTGGCTCTCCTCAGGGCCTTTCAGGACATTCCTCCACGTGCAAATACTGCTGACATTCCTCGGTGGTCAATGAGCGGGTCACGCGCGACTCGGCCAGGGCTATCAGCTCTTCAATGGGCAGGACGTAGACGCGCACCGTGTTGTCCCGGTTGGCCGTGATCAGGCGCGTCCCGTCTGGACTGAAAAGGACGCGCCCCACCCCAACAGGGTACGTAGATATGGTGAGCAGTTCTTCACCTGTCTCCGCATCCCATATTCTGGTCGTCCCATCCGTGCTGGCGGTGGCCAGACGGGTGCCGTCGCTGCTGTAGGCGATGCCATTGAGGCCTCTGCTGTGACCCGTCAGCCTGAGTATTTCCTCGCCGCTGGCAAGATCCCAGACGATGGCGACAGGGTCTCTGCCGGCTGTGGCCAGACGCGCCCCATCCGGGCTGAAGGCGGTAAACA
Organism: uncultured Anaerolineae bacterium; assembly: GCA_964592085.1. Classification (GTDB taxonomy): domain Bacteria; phylum Chloroflexota; class Anaerolineae; order VGOG01; family VGOG01; genus CAZQDO01. The sequence goes on from CAZQDO010000423.1 coordinate 1,321, forward strand.
CGACGCTCCTGGTGTGACCGGACAAAGTCAATAGTGCCTGCCCGGTGGTCGTGTCCCAGATCCTGGCCGTCTGGTCCTCGCCGCCAGTGGCCAGAAGCGCGCCGTCCGGGCTAAAGGCGACGTGCATGACAGACCATTGATGGCCGAGGAGCGTGAATAGTTCCGCGCCGGTGGCCGCGTCCCATATTTTGGCCGTCCCGTCGTTACTGGCCGTCGCCAGCAACCTCCCATTCGGGCTGAAGGCAATGCTGTTGACGCGATTGTAATGACCAGACAGAGTGAGTAGAAGCTGACCGGTGGCCGCATCCCAGACCTTGGGCGTCCCGCCAGAGATAACCGTGGCCAGTCGTGTCCCGTCTGGGCCAAAGGCCACACCCGGCGCCAGAAATTCCCCCTCCCGGGGAAATGCGTCCGTAGTGACGGGTTGACCATGCTCTGCGTCAGCGTCAAAGACAGTGAGCAGCTCTTCGCCCGTAGCCGCGTCCCACACCGTCGCCGTCCCCTCGGCGCTGGATGTGGCCAGACGGGTCCCATCGGGGCTGAGGGCCAGATCATGAGCCGTACCGGAGACAAAGCTGAGCAACTCCCGGTCGGGAGTGATATACCACACTTTGGCCGTCCCATCTGCGCAAGCCGTAGCCAGGCGCGTCCCATCTGGACTGAAAGCAACCCTAAGAATTCCGTCAATGCCGGAGGTCCCAGATCCGCCCGTACGATGGCCGCGCAAGGTGAGCAATTCCTGCCCGCTGGCCCGGTCCCAGACCTTGGCTGTTCCATCCCAACTCGACGTGGCCAGGCGCGTCCCGTCCGGGCTGAACTGGACATCCTCGATTTCACCGGTGTGGCTGGTCAGTCTGAGCAATTCCTGACCGGTCGCCAGGTCCCAGACCGTGGCTGTTCCATCATAACTGGCCGAGGCTAGCTGCGTCCCGTCTGGGCTGAAAGCGACCATCCTGATAATGGCTGTATGATGGCCGGACAAGGTGAGCAGTTTCTCGCCGCTCGCCGCGTCCCATATCTGCGCCGCGTGGCGATCGCCCGTGGCCAGGCGCGTCCCATCCGGACTGTATTTCACATCCCAGACTTGCACTGTGTGGGGCAGGGTGAGTATTGCCTGGCCAGTGTCAAGGTCCCATACCGTTGCCCCATCGCAGCTGGGTGTGGCCAAGCGCGCCCCATCAGGGCTGAAGTCACCACGACCGGTATCGGAAAGGGTGAGCAGTACCTCGCCCGTATTCACATCCCATACTTTTGTCGCGTAACTAGAACCGTAGGCTGTGGCCAGGCGTGACCCGTCTGGGCTGATGGCGAGGCCAACGGGGTCAGAAGCACGAGAGGCGTCACTCAGCCTGAACAATTCCTGGCCGGTGGCCGCGTCCCGGACTATCGCCAAATTGTCTCCATAGTTGAGGGTAACCAGGCGCTCCCCATCCGGGCTGAAGGCGACACCGGTGAACCAATCCTCTTCGGCTTCGGCTTCACTGGTCAGTGTGTACAGGAGGTGCGAAGCCGACACTGCCTGGTGCAGCGCCGCTTCAGCTTCTGGCAAGACCTTCTGGTCCTTGACGTAGGTGGTCCTTACCGCCTGCAGCGCCAACAAAATGCTGCGCTCCGGGTCCACCTCCAGATTGTTGATGGCCGCAGCCGCCAGTTCGCGGGCGGTGGCGATACGGGCTTGCTGTTGCGCCTGCTGTTGTTGTCTTGTCGCCAACGCCGCCGCCGCTATTGCTAGAAGGAACACCACTGCTAATGCCCCTGCAAGCCGACGGAAGCGGCCGGTCGCTCTGGCTTGGTCTGCAGCCCGTTGCCTCTCCGCCTCGGCCACTTTCTGCGCTGCCTCGAGCTCCCGCTGCCGCTGCGCCTCTCGTTCGGCTTCCTCCCACCGCTCCGCTTCCTGCGCCGCCTCCAGGAACTCCCGCTCCAGTGGGTTCAATGCGTCAGCGTGGTCCTCCACCCACTCGCTCGCCGTGGCCAGCCGCGCCCCGCGGTACAATTCGCCCGAGTCGCGGTTCAGACGCTCCCATTCCTGCGCCGCCTCCGTCAAGTGGCGATGAGTGCGCAGTCCCTCCCGGTCTTCGTCCAGCCACCCTCGTAGCGCCGGCCATTCCCGGATCAGCGCTTCGTGCGCCACCTCCACGGTGTCCGCGCTCGTCGTGATCAGCCGGGCGCCGGACAGTATCTTCAGCACCGCTTCCACCGTTGGCACGTCTTCAGGCCGGCGGACGAGTTCCGTCGGCGCAACGCGGCGGCGGGTGTCTTGACTTCCCTCCTCACCCAGCTCCGTCAGCCGTAGGAAGACGCTGCGGGCGATGGCCTGCTGTTCAGGGGTTAACCGTTGGAGAACTGTGTCCGCAGTCTGGGCAATGGCGCCCGCCACTCCACCTGATGCGGCGTAGCCCGACAAGGTCAGTGTCGCCCCCCGACGACGCTCAAAAGTCTCCAGCAAGGCGTGGGATAGCAGGGGCAGCGCTCCTGGCTCGTCGGCCACGTCGTCGAGGATGGTGTCCGCCAGGCCAGGCTCCAGCCGCAGGCCCACCAGGCCCGCCGGCTGCTCAATGGCCTGACGCAACTCCTCTCCACTCATGGGTCCGACCAGCACGCCGTCGCTCATGCGGGCTGCGAGGCGGGTGTAGTCCGCGCAGCGGCCGTAGAAATCGGCGCGGATGGTGGGCACGACCACGATGCGCCCCTCCTCCGCTTCCACGGCGTAGAGCAGAGCGTCAATGAACCGCCGCCGCTCCGCCTCGTCTCGGCACAGGGCAAACACCTCCTCGAACTGATCAACAACCAAGAGCAGCTTCACCTCTTCCGGCTCGTTAGCCAACGCCTGCTTGACGGCCAGGTGCAGCGCCTGCGGACGGGTTTGCAACGCTTCGTGCAGGGCGCTAGGCTCAATGCCTTTCAACAGCGAGACCCGGACCGCCAGCTCTTCCAGCGGGTGCGCTCCCGGCGTGATGACCAGCGTCTGCCAGTCCTCGCTGTCGGGCAGGGCACCGGCCCAAACGGAGGGCAACAGACCTGCCCGCACTACCGACGATTTGCCACTCCCCGATGGGCCGACCACGGCCAGGAAGCGGGTACCGGCCAGTCGGGCTGTCAACTCGGCAACCAGTTCCTCCCTCCCGAAGAAGTACGCCGCGTCCTCAGGCTCGAAGGCGGCCAAGCCCTTGTAGGGACAGGCCACGTCAGCCGGAGGCTCCTCGTCCACTTCCCCCTCGACGGCCAGCCTGGCAACGGGCGAGCCTTCATGCTGGCGGTGGAGAAGAAGATTGGTCTTGACCAGTTGCTGGCGCTGCAGGTCGAGCTGCTCCCGCTGGAGCGCCAACTGCAGCGCTTGCCGGGTGCGCATCTCGGCCAGGGCCTCCTGCACTCCGGTCAGCATCCAGCGGAATTCCCCGAATCGGTTGCCCAGGTCCGCCATCCCCCGCGCCAGCGTCTCCTTCACTTCGTCCGTGGCAGCCGTCATCGCCGCTTCCACCCCGTGCACCGCCTGCAACAAACGACTGGCATCGGCCCGCAATGCAGCTCCCGTTTCGCCACCGGCCTCCCACCGTTCGAGTAATTCTGCCTCAAGTTGCTCACGAATCTCCGACTCAGTGAGAGCTTCGCCAGCCTGCTGCTTGCCCCGGAGACGATTCACAAAGTCAGCAGCAAAGTCCCGCAGAGTGTTGGCTTCCAAATCGCTGAGTAGGCCGAGGTTGGCGGTGAGGGCTGGAGAAGAGGGGGACAGATCGCCCAGCATGGTGGGCAGAAGCGTTGCGCTGGCCAACCCCACGGCGATGGCAGACGGTGTCAGCCCCACCAATCGCTGGCCCTGCTGATCAATCGTCTGGCTGATGGTCTGGCCCGAGAGGGAACGCAGGGGGGGGAACTCCTGCCACGACAGGTCGGGGTGCACCAACTGGTAGATGTGCTGGGGTGCGCTCACGTCCTTGAGCAAGTGCCGGCCCAGATCCTCCAGGCTGGCCTGGGC
>CAZQDO010000424.1:0-5292 GCA_964592085.1 uncultured Anaerolineae bacterium
TTGCACTGGAGCGTCCAAAAGGGCGATACGATGGGCCGCCCGAACTGAAGCGATTTGCCCGCAAGCTCTACAAACTCGCCAGTCGCCTGGAGAAGGAACTGGGAAGTCCGCAGGACATCGAGTGGGCTGTGACAGGGGGCAAGCTTTTCCTGTTCCAGTCACGGCCGATCACGACATTGATCGGGTACAACCCCGCCACCGGCGAGTGGAACGACAGCCTGACGGGCGACTATCTGTGGTCGAACGCCAATCTCAGCGAGGCGGTTCCGGAGGTGATGACACAGCTCACGTGGTCTATTTGGCAGATCTTTTTCATAGAGACGGCTTTCATATCCGAAGAGCACCCCCTCGCCGGCAACATCTGCGGACGACCTTACGGCAATGTCAGTCTGGCCGCTTCCCTATACACGGTCCTGGGAAAGGATCTCCAGGGAGCGTTACAGGAAGTCGAGGGCACGATAGGCCGCATTCCGGAAGAGATGGAAATCCCGTTGATTCCCTTTCCCAAGCTCTCCTTCTTGCTTGGCTTCCTGCCTGCGGCATTTGCCAGGCAGAGAAAGGCGAGGCAGGTCTTGAAAGAGATGCCTGAATACGTTGCCTCGACGCCAGAGTGGTGTCTGAACATGCGGAGGCAAATTCGCCAGACCAAGACCAAATCCAGCTTGGCCAGACTGTGGCGCGAAACCCTGGAACCGTATTACTACCGATCCTGCTGGATGTTGCGGGTTTCTGCCAAGATGTCTGTCGACTATTCGCCCAAAGTACAGCGTGAGTTGGCGAAACTGGTCGGCGAAGCTGACGCAAACGCGCTGCTGTTGCACCTGGGGCACGATTCAGACACAGGTTTTCTGGCGAGTCTCGGGCCGGTGGTGGGCATCGCGAAAGTGGCACGCGGTGAGATGAGCCGCGAGGAGTATCTGGAGCAATACGGCCATCGCGGGCCGCAAGAGTGCGAGCTTTCCGTGCCGCGTCCGGCCGAAGACCCAGATTGGCTCGATCAGCAATTAGAGCAGTTTGCCCGGTCACCAGTGGACGTGGAAGCATTGCTGGCGAAACGCCGCGCCGAGTTCGACGCTGCCTGGCAGCGTTTCGCAGATCGCTACCCAGGCAAGGTAAAATCGGTCCAACGCCGCCTGGAACAGGTCGCGGAGCGCGCTCGCACGCGCGAGGCCGTTCGTTCAGAAGTGACGCGCGTGCACGAGGTCATTCGCGCCTTTGCCCTCCGCGCTGGCGAGCTGACCGGGCTGGGAAACGGTGTCTTCTTCCTGTCTATCGAAGAGCTGCTCGGCGTCCTGGCTGGGGACGACGAGGTCGTGGCGTATATCCCCACCAGGCAAGATACTTACGCGAGATACTGCGCTTTGCCGCTCTATCCGACGCTCATCAGCGGCCGCTTCGATCCATTTGAGTGGGCGGCAGACCCCAATCGGCGCAGCGACATCTTTGATTCGCACGCGCCAATCTCCATCCCCGATTCGGATACTCTCACGGGCTTTCCCGGCGCTGCCGGTCGCGTCGAGGGGTTGGTACGCCGCCTGGACAGTGCGGAAGAAGGCGATCAATTCCAATCGGGCGAAATACTGGTCGCCGCCACGACCAACGTAGGCTGGACACCGCTCTTCCCCCGCGCTGCCGCGATCATCACCGATGTGGGCGCGCCGTTATCCCATGCCGCCATTGTCGCCCGCGAATTGGGCATTCCCGCCGTCGTCGGCTGCGGCAATGCCACGATGCGCCTGCGGACCGGCGACCGCGTGCTCGTAGACGGCGGACGAGGGATTGTGGAAATCCTGGAAACCCCCTGATCACGTTTCACGGAGACCATTTTCAACATGCAAACAAATGATCGCCAGAAAATCCTCATCCTATCCTTTGCCCTGGTCGTAGTGATGCTAGGGGTTGGCGTCGTCTATCCGATCTTCCCCTTCTTCATCACAGAACTGGGCGCCAGCGGCACCGAGCTGGGCCTGCTGGCAGCGACCTCCGCCCTGCTAGAGTTTGTCTTTGCTCCAATATGGGGCAGCATTTCAGATCGAACCGGTCGCAAGCCCATTTTGATGGTCGGCATGGTGGGATATGGATTATCTATGCTGCTGTTCGGGCTTTCCACGCAACTGTGGATGCTCTTCGCCTCCAGAGCGCTGTCGGGCGTGCTCTCGTCGGCCACGTTAGCAACGGCCCTGGCCTACATCGGCGACACGACATCTGAGGAGGATCGGGGAGGGGGGATGGGCATCCTGGGGGCTGCCATGGCATTGGGCGCCATGTTGGGCCCAGGTTTGGGGGGATGGCTGGCAGGGGACTCTCTTTCGACGCCTTTCTTCATCGCCGCTGGCCTGTCCCTGGTCTCCCTGCTGCTGATCCTGCTCCTGGTCCCCGAATCACTACCTATCGAGGCCCGTAAGCAGGCCGAAGGAAAGGTGAGCACCGTACAGCTTGGCGAGCTATGGCGCGCCCTGTTCAGCCCCATTGGGGTCCTGTTGTTCATGGTTGCGCTGTTCAGCTTCGCGCTGACCAATTTTGAGGCCGTTTTCGGCCTGTACGCTTTGGAGAAGTTTGACTACGGCCCTGAGCGCGTGGGGACAATCCTGATGGTGGTTGCGGTTGTCTCTACGGTTGGCAAGGCTGCATTAACCGGTCCGACGACCAAACGCTGGGGCGAGGCCATGGTCATCAAAGCATCTTTGCTGGCTGGTTCGGTCGGGTTTGCTGTCTTGTTGCTGGCCAATACGTATGCCACCATTCTGCTCGCCACCGGTTTCTTCATCCTGTCCAAGACCCTGTTGCGTCCAGCGGCCTTCGCCCTGATCTCCAAGCGTACTACCGCTGGTCAGGGAGCGGTCATGGGCTTGAGCAACTCCTTCATGAGCCTGGGCCGTATCGCCGGGCCAATCTGGGCGGGTGCCATTTTCGACGTCAACTTCAACTACCCTTACCTCAGCGGCTCAGTGATCATGTTCATCGGGTTTTTGATTAGCCTGGTTTGGGTTTCACAAAGCGCGAGCCTCCGAATTACCCCCACACCAACTGCCCGGCAGTAACCCCCGAGTTCTGACGATTTGACTGCCATCTGACTTTGATGTACAATCGGGGTATCTGCTCAGGTGCAACGCACTTTTGCCACAGAATCAAGCTTATTCGGAGTGCAATCTGATCAAGTGAGCCATTGAAATCGTGCGAACAAGTGCGTTGCACCTTATGGGAGGCATACCTCACATGAAGCAAATTCGTACTTTTATAGCCATTGAGCTGGATGAGGCAATCAAGGTCGCTTTAGTTGACTTGCAGGGGCAGCTAAAGGCTAAGGTGCCTCAGGGTTCAGTGCGATGGGTCAAACCGGGGGGCATTCACCTTACCCTCAAGTTCCTGGGCGACGTGCCTGCTAACAGGATCGGGGAAGTAGAACGAGCTCTCACTCAGGCTTGCGTGAGGTTCCGTTGTTTCTCATTCTCTGTCGGGGGGATAGGATGCTTCCCTAACCCCCGGCGCCCCCGGGTGGTCTGGGTAGGGGTACGGGAGGAGAGTGGGACTTTGCTGCGTCTCCAAAAGGCCATTGAAGACGCGATGGAGAAACTGGGTTTTCCTCCAGAAAGGCGTAGATTTCATGCTCACCTGACCTTGGGGCGAACCCGGCGACGGGCCAGCTCCAGTGACGTGCGTCGTCTGGGCCAGCTTGTTAGTGAGACGGACATGGGCGAGTCGTTGGGGCAGATGGAAGCATGGGCGGTCAGCTTGATGAAAAGTGATCTAAGGCCGACGGGGGCGGTATACACTCAGTTAGCAGCGGTGAAGTTAGAGGGAACATGATCGTCGCCGTCATCGGGGCAGGGCAGTGTTCAGGGAAAATGGCGCAGGTTGCAGAGGCTGTGGGACGTGAGTTAGCCAGGAGAGGAGTGACTCTGGTCTGCGGTGGCCTGGGCGGTGTTATGGAGGCCGCTTGCCGAGGGGCTAAGTCAGCGGGTGGCCTGACCATTGGCATCTTGCCCGGCTTCAGTCGTCATGAGGCCAATCCCTACGTGGACATTCCGGTAGTCACCGGCCTGGGTGAGGCGCGCAACATCATCGTTGTCCGTACCTCTCAAGCCGTGATCGCTGTGGACGGTGAATATGGCACTCTGTCGGAGATTGCTTATGCTCTCAAGCTGGGCATTCCCGTCGTCGGCATGAACACCTGGCAGCTTGCCAGAGAAGGACGGCTGGAGTCGGCTATCGTCGAGGCGGCGACACCCACTGACGCAGTGGACAAGGCTCTGAAGATGGCCGGACAGTAGTTTCTGCCAGGTGGGATGCTATGTTTCCTCACTTTCTTCGTGGAAAACTGTGGCCGCTTCTTGCGAAACCGGAGCTTTGGCCCAGACCTTGGTCAGCAAGTGCAATGCCTTGAAGGTGATCCAGGCTAACACCGAGGCGAAAATGATGATGGTGGCGATCCCAGCCAGTTGGGCGTAGAGCTGGTTCGGAAAATCAATTTGAAAGCCGGAAGCGACAAGGTAGCCGGAGACTCCCTGCCCAGCGATACCCAGGTACTCCGTTGCGCCTATCCCGTTCCAGCCGGCTCCGGAGATTCCATCGGCGAAGATGGCCAGGGCCAGAAGCCCCCACAGGCCGCTCAGACCGTGAGTAGCGATGGCTGCTGCGGGATCGTCCAGTCGCAACAGGTACTCGACGAAGTAAATGCTGAGGGGGAGCAAGAGGCCAGCCACAGCGCCAATGGCTAACGCTGCCCAGGGAGGAACGAAGGGGCAGGTTGCGCTGATGGCAATCAGGCCAACTGCCAGGCCGCGGGCGGCCATTAACACATCAACTTCACCGGTGGTGAACCAGGCATAAAGCCCGGCCACCAACAGGCTGCTGCCGGCTGCCAGGACGATGTTGACGGCCATGAGGGAGCTGGGTAGCGCCCCATTTGACATGTACAGGGGATTGCTGAAGACCAGGCCCAGCCAGCCGAGGAGGAGGAGGAAGGATCCCAGGATTGCCAGGAGAGGAAGGTGTACAGGAGGCATTTGGGCGGGTTCCGCTTCTTTTCTTTTTTCCCCCTGTTTACGGAGAGAAGTCAGGGGGGGGAGCCGGCAACCGAAGGCCAGGATCCCACTCAATGCTATCACTCCACCCAGTAAGTGTACAATCCCTGACCCGGCGAAGTCAACGAAGCCATGGCCTAGCTCCAGGTTTGAGCCCAGATTTGCCAGCCAGCCGCCTCCCCAGGCCCAATTGCCGAGGGTGGGATAGACCACGGCTGCGATCAGTAAGGCCCCCAGCGCGAGGGCAAAAGGTTGGGCCCGCTTTCTC
>CAZQDO010000425.1:0-983 GCA_964592085.1 uncultured Anaerolineae bacterium
GCACCGCCCCTCGAAACAAAGGGTTCTGGCGAACCCGCCTGCCCTGATTTCCCTCGTGGCTGCTCTTGGTATCACAATTGACCTGATGCCGCAACCATGATATAGTTAAGAGGCGACTTTTTACAAACTGTTTACAATGGCCTCAAGACTTCCTAACACCGGTGGGGTATAATAGAGGCAAAAGCGAAAAGGAGAGAGTACCATGTTCACCCTGAAGAAATTTGCCATACTTACCATGACTGCCCTCTGCTTGCTGGCCTGGACGTTGCCTACATCAGGCCAGGTCGAGGCCAATGTCCCACCCCCGGCGACCTTGCATCTCCCCCACGACGTGGACCGCCTGCCGAACGGCCACACCCTGATCACCGACGGCGGTCAGGCCGGCAGCCGCCCGGCTGCGCAGCCGGGCGGTGGCAGTCAGATCATCGAAGTGGACGAAGCAGGCAACGCTGTCTGGTCCTTCAGCCAGGATCTAAGCTGGGCCCACAACGCCGACCGCCTCCCCAGCGGCAACACCCTCATCTCCGACACCGGCCACGACCGCGTCATTGAGATTGACGCTGCAGGCAACATCGTCTGGAACAGCGACGACGTCGTCTTCAGCGATGGTTCAGCGTTGGACTATCCCAACGACGCCAACTGGCTGCCCGACGATCACTTGCTGATCACCGACCGCGACAACCACCGTGTCATTGAGATCGCCCGCGACGGCACCATCGTCTGGCAGTTTGGCGAGACCGGCGTGCCGGGCAGCGACCCCGGTCATCTCAACGGCCCCCACAACGCCGACCGCCTGCCCGATGGCAACACCCTCGTCGCCGACTCCCTCAACGACCGCATCCTCGAACTTGCTCCCGACGGCGCCATCGTCTGGCAATATCCTCCCCCAGCCCCTCCCTCCCACACTCCCACATTCCTCTCCCCCTCACTCCTGGATTGGCCCCGCGATGCCGACAGGCTATCCAACGGCAACACCCTGATCG
>CAZQDO010000425.1:993-5283 GCA_964592085.1 uncultured Anaerolineae bacterium
CGTATCGAAATCTAGCGAGCGGCTCTGTGGATGACGCGCTTGGCCTCGATACGTCGCTTTGCTCCTACTCGGCCGGCGCTGGACTTGCTTCTTTCCTCGACTGGCCCCGCGACGCCGACAGGCTACCCAGCGGCAACACCCTCATCGCCGACTCCCGCCACGACCGCATCATCGAGGTGACGCCGACCGGCCAGGTGGTCTGGGAATACGATGGCCTTGAGCTCCCCTACGACGCCGACCGCCTGGACAACGGCAACACCCTCATCGGTGATTCCCGTCACAATCGCGTCATTGAGGTTGACTCTGCCGGCACCATCGTCTGGCAGTATCCGCCGGCCCCGACCGGTGCCATCGCCGGCACAGTGCAAGACACGGGAGGCCAGCCCGTCAGCAGCGCGACGGTGACTGTCTTCGGCACTGACCTCACCGACACCACCGACGCCGACGGCCAGTACGCCATCACTGACGTGCCCGTCGCCGCCCCGCGCTACATCGTGACTGTCTCCCAGGCTGGCTATCTCGACGCCCAGGCAGGCAACATTGACGTGACTGAGGGGATGACCACCACCGTGGCCTTCACCTTGGAGGCAGGAACCCAGGTGGCGGAAACGCTCCATGCCGTGATAGGCTACGTGGTGTACCGCGACCCTAGCAGCGAGCTGTTGATTCCGCCCCCCACCGCAGTGCTCAGCTCCACCCTCTACCCGTCCGAGGTGCTGCCTTACCTGGAGCCAGGCCAGTACATCGAATCCGATGACCCGGACATCGTGGCCGTGGCCCAGTTCATCTTGGATGGCCTGACGCCGGAGCAGCGGACGGAGCAGACCACCGTGGCCCATGCTGTGTACGCCTGGATGGTGCAGAACATCGCCTACGACCTGGTGAACAACTACCCCGGCGACGTGACCTCCGGTAACTGGCAGACCACCAACGGGGCCTGGGGCCACTCCTTCGCCGACTGGCTATACACCGCCAGTGAGCTGCTGGCGGAGGGGCGAGGCATCTGTATCGAGCATGCTCGCCTGGCCACGGCTCTGCTGCGCGCGGTGGGCATCCCCGCCCGGCCCGCTCCCCTCATGGCCCACCCCGTCACCCAGTGGTGGGTGCAGCTCCCGGCTCGTGGTGAGCTCAGCCGAACCAATGGCAGCGGCTTCTGGGCCAACATGGACACTTCGCTGGGCCGCACGAAGTACGTGGACACTGGCGACCTGTGGGCCGAGTTCCCCTCGAGGGAAGAGCACGAACTGGGCTTCTGGGCTGTGGATGCCGATGCTCCGATTCACATGGATTGGTGGACCGAGAACCCTTGCATCTGGACAGAGGATTACGGCAACAGCCGGCGCTATCCTGCCACCGCCGAGGGGCTGGCCGATGCCCTGGCCGGTCTGGATTACTTCGCCCAGACCGGCGAGTTGCCAGCGCCCAGCGGTTCACCACCCCCAAATGAGCCCTACTACAAGCTGAGCACTCGCGGCTTCGAGATAGACCTGACCAACGCCGGGGAGCAGAATCAATTCGAGGTCCGCTTCGCCCTGGCCATTGAGACCGACTACCTGGAGCGGATTGACGAGACCCATTGGACCAACCATCCCGACTGGGTGACCAGTGCCTACACCACCACGCAGAGTAGCGCCGAGACAGGGGAGAGCCTGGTCTGGTACGTGTTCGAGCTAGACCGGCCCTCCCCCTCGCCCATCCTGGCCAGCATCGTCATGCACAACGAGGAGCCGCTCAGCGGACAGTACCCCGACTTTGTCAACGACCAGCCGGCTTTCTGGCAGCACCGAAATGCCCTCGTCCAGTTTGTGGACATGCTCCACGAAAACGGCGTGATGTTCAATTACCAGTCGGACTGGAACTTCTTGATGGCGGCGGGGCTGTATGATACTGGCACGCCCGAAACCAATGGGGAGAACATCGTGCGCTACATCAAAGACCTGGGCTTCGAGGTAGACCCCCACGCCCACGAGACCCAGTACAACTACGCCGACGTCGCCTACCTGATCGAGGCGCTAGGTGTCACCCCCTCCCACACGGCGGGCGGCTTTCTGGCCGCCCCGCCCGAAGATTCCAAGCTGGAATACCTCTGGCAGCCCCTCACGGCCACCTTGTCCCCAACCTACACCTGGCAGGCCGAGATCCTGTGGGGGGGCGCTACCTCCCTACATCAGAACGAGGAAGCACTCTGGGCCTCCGGTGTCTGGAAGCCGAAGGACAACGAACACTTCATGGAGCACGCCGCCGCCGCTTCGCTTACGGAGGGCGCCGCACCGCTGCCGCACGTGGGTGGCTATGGCCGCGATTGCGAGCGGCTCGTCCAGAAGCAGCAGGCCGGCGAACTGGAGGAGGGCAAGATTCACACCTGCACCATTTTCGTAGGCCAAAACAAACTGCTGCAACCGGGCTTCATCCCAGGTTTTGCGCAACGAATCCAGGCCCTCGACGCCGCCGGTGACGTCCGTTGGGTGGGGCTGGCAGAGGTGATCGAGATCTGGCAGACGGAGTATGACTCAGAGCCCAACATCGTGCCCTATTTCGCGCTGCAGCCGCGCGCTTACCTGCCCCTGATCTTCAAATCCTTTGTCACCCCCACGCCGGAGCCGGAGACCTGCGATGCCATCACCCTGGTGGACAACAGCCTGTACTACGAGGGCAGCGACGACGAGTGTTGGCACAAAGAGGATCTACCGTCCCCCCAGCCCTGGTTCGAGGAGACCATCCCGCCCGACGTTGGCTCGACCACCACGCCCCTCTACTTTGGGATCGGCGTGCACATTGAGCCGCAGGCCGCGTACATGGACGATGTCACGTACCAGCAGGATCGCGAACGGCTGATCGGCCTGGCTGAGATCGTGGCCGAGCACGGCGGGGTGCTGACCATTCAGACCCAGACGCCCTTTGACGACAAGGCCCAGCAGGTGGGTGACACCATCTTCGCCGACCTGGCCGCCCAGGGGCACGAGATCGCCCTGCACTTCCACGAGGATGCCCACATCCCTGATGCTGACAACCGACCGGTCGAGGAGTGGGTGACGACGCTGGGGGAGGAGATTGACCTTATCGAGGAACTGAGCGGGGTGGAGGTGCGCACCTGGAGCGGCGGCAACATCTACGACCACCTGTACGAGGCGGCTGAGCAGGTGGGGCTGGAGGTCAACATCAACTACAAGAATCCGGAGACCCAACAATCGGACGAGCGCTACACCATCCTCACCCCCTGGCGGCCCGCTGGCGCATCCAGCGTCGAGGAGCGCACCACCCACGACCCAGACGGAGCGATCATCTACATCCCGTCGGGCGTCTTCCCCGCCCATTGCGACAAGCTGGAGGGCTTCCCCCGCCCCTACTGCTACGAGGCCTTCGATTACGTGACCATGGCCTTGGGCAACTCACTGGACGCCGTGACCGAGGGCAAGATCAACGCCTTCTACGGCACGGTGCATCCCAGCGACTTCTTCGGGCCGGGCACTGACGAGGACAAGCTGCAGGTGTGGGACGAATGGCTGACGACGGTGGTAGATCCGCTGGTGGCCGATGGCCGCATCCAGTGGGCCACTATGTCCGACATCGCCGACGCCTTCACTGCCTGGGAGGAATCGTGCGGTGAATAGAGCGAAGAAGAGTTCTCTTAGGTGGAGTTCAGGGTTCGGTCTGGAACCGCGTGGTCACTGTGCCACCTTGGCCTGTCCCGCATGCGTTTTTGATCCCACCTTTGATCTCAACGTTGTACCAGGTATCGCGGATCCAATCGGGATCAGAATGATCAATAGAGAGCGTTACGGAGTAGTCAGCCGAGTCATAGGTCGCCGCAGTGAGGTGAACCTTCTTGCTGGGGCTATTTTCCTGAAAGACATCATACTGGCCTGTGGCAGTGACGTTTGCCTCCATGGGCTGGTTGTAGTAGACGATGATGGCCGTTGTGTTAATCGGAACGCCGGTCTCCCCATCATCCGGATCCATACCCTGTACGAATCCCTCCGGCAGCTTTCCATTATCAAAAACCGGATCAATGCAACCCGGGGTCGCTGTGAGCGTTGGTGTTGGCGTATCGGTGGGTGTTGATGTCGCTGTTGGCGTGTGAGTGGGGGTAGGCGTCGGCGTATTCGTGGGCGTCGCAGTTGGTGTGTGAGTGGGGGTGGGTGTCGGCGTATTCGTGGGTGTCGCTGTTGGCGTGTGAGTGGGAGTGGGCGTCGGTGTATTCGTGGGCATCCCTGTTGGCGTGTGAGTTGGGGTTGGAGTCGGAGTACTAGTGGGCATACCTGTGGGCGTGTGTGTGGGGGTAGGCGTGGG
>CAZQDO010000426.1:0-5277 GCA_964592085.1 uncultured Anaerolineae bacterium
GAACATCGTCATCCTTGACGTGCTGACTGTGGCCGCTGGCTACGTCTTACGTGTGGGAGCAGGGGCGGTAGTTGTAGTAGTGGAGCGTTTCTCACCCTGGCTCTATATCTGCGCCACACTGGCTGCCCTTTTCATCGGGGTTGGTAGACGACGCCACGAGTTGGTCCTTCTGGCGGACAGCGCCAACGAGCACCGCGCCAGTCTGAACCAGTACAGCCTCCCCCTGTTGGATCAGATGATCGCCGTCGTCACCTCGGCCACGATCATCGCCTATTCACTCTACACCTTCTCCGCCCCGAATCTACCGCCCAACCACGCCATGATGCTGACCATTCCCTTCGTCCTCTACGGCTTGTTCCGATACCTCTACCTGATCCACGTCGAGAACAAAGGTGGCACTCCTGAGGAGATCTTCCTCAGCGATCTGCCCATGATGATCGCCCTCAGCCTTTGGGCTCTGGCCGTGATAGCAATCTTGTACCTCTTCTAGCGCTCAGACGATGACTGTTGCCTACGCCTCAGGAAAGGTGATCCTCTTCGGCGAGCACGCGGTGGTCTACGGCCAGCCTGCCATTGCTGTACCTGTGACCCAGGTGCAGGTCAGGGCGCTGGTCGAGACAAGCCCTGAAGCGCAGGGCATCACCATCGTTGCCGAAGACCTGGAGCAAAGCTATCCCCTTGAGCAGGCACCGCCCGACGACGCTTTGAGAGCTATCGTGGTCAGCACCCTGGAGCACATCGGCGTGGGGGTCAAGCAAGCCCTGACCATCACCGTCAGCTCCACCATCCCCATCGCCCGGGGACTGGGCAGCGGGGCAGCGGTTTCCACCGCCATCGTCCGCGCTCTCAGCAAGCACTTCGAAAACCGGATGCCCCCCCAGGCCATCTCCAGTCTGGTGTATGAGACCGAGAAGATCTACCACGGCACGCCCAGCGGCATTGACAACACCGTCATCGCTTTCGAGAAGCCAGTGTATTTCGTCAAAGATAGGAGGATGGAGACCTTCTTGGTAAAGAGACCGCTTCTCCTGGCCATCGCCGATACGGGCGTAGCCAGCCTCACGAAAATCGCCGTGAGCCAGGTGCGCCAGCGGTGGGAAAGGGAGCGAGAGAAGTACGAGGAGATCTTCGATGAGATCGGGACCATCGCCGAGATGGGACGCCAGGCTATCGAACAGGGCGAGATCGAGACAGTAGGGCGACTCATGAACGAAAACCACCGCTTGCTCCAGCTCATCGGCGTCTCCTCAGCGGAGCTGGAGGGTCTGGTGGAGGCCGCTCGCGAAGGCGGTGCATTGGGAGCCAAACTCTCCGGGGGTGGGCGCGGGGGCAACATCATCGCCCTGGTCACCGGCGAGACACGCAGTCGGGTGGAAATGATGCTGCGATTGGGTGGAGCGAAGGGCGTTATTGTCAGCGGAGTAGGTTAACAGTTCATATACGGTAAGCGCCCATCGGCGTCGGAGATCCTGCGTGCCCTGCGCAAGCGCGATAGAAGAGAGAGGACACGATTTGCAAGACACGCCCAAATGATGTATAATCGAGATAACTCAACGAAGCCTGGTCGCTGGGTGCAAAAGTGCCCTTGATGGCTGCTCAGGCCAACGAAGCAAACACCGCAACCGATGAGACGCCAGCTAAGGCTACGCCCTTGCGTGCCCTTAGGCTGGCGTTTGTGGTATGGCGTTTCAAGCTTGACTTTGAGGCGGATGAGGTGATCATTGATCCCCGAGTGACCAAGCTGCGGCTGCTATGAGGAGAACTACGTGCTGCTCACCGTGCTGGTGATGATGTTGCAGCGGTTGGGCATGGCCGGAGTACCACCCTACCAACTCGCCATCAGTTTTGATCCTGTTGGTCCTGGGCATCAGTAGGACCCTGTGGGCCGGGGTCAAGGACTTCCGTATGAGGCTGCTCATGTACGGCAAGCGGCTATCGGCATCGGAGATCCTGCGGGCCTTTCTGGTGTCGGATTAAGGGCTGGAGATGGCCAAGATAGTCATCGCGGAGGAACCACGATGACCGGCGCAAACAACACCTACCAATACGACGTCTTTATCAGCTACAGCCACCATGACAAGGCGTGGGTGTGTGGTTGGCTGCTACCCAGGCTGGAAGCGGCTGGTTTGCGGGTATGCATAGACTTCCGTGACTTCGAGCCAGGTCTGCCCAACCTGGTCAACATGGAGAATGCCATTGAGCGCAGCCGCAAGACCTTGATCGTACTCACCCCTGCCTGGGTCGAGAGCGGGTGGGCGGCCTTCGAAAGCCTGCTTGTCCACACTGATGACCCGACCGGCCGCCGACGCCGCATGATCCCGCTGCTTGTCAAACCCTGCAAGCTGCCGAAACGCATCGCTATGCTGACTTACGTTGACTTTACTCAACCATCTGAAGCTGGGTCTCAGTTGCAGAGGTTGGTGGCCGCTATTGGCGCTAAGCCGATGCATAGTGTCCTTGCTCCTGCCCTTGAGGTAATGCGAGAGGAGCGATCAATCACGGCGGCGCAAATGAGGGAGGCAAGGGCAGAGGAGGAAGGGCCAGTTCAAGCGTTAGCACAGGTCACACTACTGCTTGAAGGGATCGACTTATGGGGCGCTTTTGAACAACAATATCTCGTAGGAGTCCTAGCCGAGGCCCTGCATCTGGAACGGGAGCAAATTCGTGTGCTGAGGGTAGAGCCAGGTAGCGTGCGAGTGACGCTGGAATTGCCTGCCGATGCAGCCACGAAACTCGCGCGAATGCTCGAGTCAGGACAGTTTGACCTCACGCTGGTTTTCCGGCCTATGGCTGCATCCAAGTATCATATAACTGTGACCGACGGCCGTGGGATTGTGATTGGCGACCACGCGCAGGTCATACAGCATTTGGATATTTCCCGGACCAGGCAGGGCGCCAGCGAGGCGACCGCTGTCACAGAGCGAACTCATCTGGAGCAACTACTGAACATACATTGGCATAACCTGTACAGACTACGGGAGCAAGCCGCTATCTACGGTGCTGGTGAGGTGCCCTTACGTCTGCTGAATCAGATTGAAAGTGAGGAGCGAGAGATCCAACGCCTCCAAGCCCAACTGGCTCTCCAGAACCAGGGAGGTTAGCTCATGGATGATGAGCGAACCGGGCTAGAAGAGGAGCAGGCGATACAGAGTATAGAGCAAGGGTTGGCGGAACTGGCCAAAATGCCAATCTCTCCACCGACTTTGCCACCAACTCGATCGGTCTTAGGCAAGGAGTTGCCTCGGATAAACATAGCCATTGCGGCGAGACGAATTGGTGGCTGGTTGGCCAGAGCCCTTCGAGATCCAATTTGGCAGGGCATCGCTGGTGTGATAGCCATTATTGCGCTTGTCGTGTCCTTTTTGCTGTGGCCAACGTCAACCCCGACATCAACGCCAACCCCCACGCTTACGCAGATGCCGACTCGCACTCTAACGCCAAAGCCGGTTCTTGGGCCCGAGATCCAGATGCCCGCGGGCTATTTCATGATGGGGAGTGACGACGAGTATCCCGATGCAAAGCCTCAACACCAGGTCTATTTGGAAGCCTTTTGGATTGACAAGCACGAAGTTAGCAACGAAGACTATAGGAAATTCATTGATGCTACAGGACATAGAGTGCCACACGTTGAAACAGATTGGGCTGCTCCCTACAACTGGAACCTGGTGACACACAGTTATCCTGCTGGAAAGGCGAAATTTCCAGTAGTGTTAATCAGCTGGGATGACGCCAAGGCCTATTGCCACTGGGCCGGCAAGCGGCTGCCCACTGAGGCTGAGTGGGAGAAGGCTGCGCGAGGAACGGATGGACGCAGGTATCCGTGGGGGAACGAATGGGATCACATCAAAGCCAACACATTTGAAGGCGGTCGCGGGGAGACCTCAGCAGTGGGAATGTACCCTGAAGGGGCAAGTCCTTACGGGGTTCTGGACATGGCGGGAAATGTGTGGGAGTGGACGGAGAATAGATATGAAGCTTATCCCGGCAATCCCTGCTGGACCGAGATACCTGGGAAAGAGAGGAGAGTCTTGCGGAGTGGGTCTTGGCGCGAAACTGGGAAGACCGAGAGGAAAATCCATCCCGACGGGCCGGTGTCTGTTAGCTACGGATCAGTCACGACGGCTTTCCGACGCGCTGCTGTGCCTGACGATCGGCTAGATGACGTAGGATTCCGTTGTGCCAGGTCTGCTGCCACGAGGTGACCTATGGACAAAGAAGGGCGAGCTTCTCTTGAGAGGCTGCTGGATCAACGCCAGCGCAATCTCTATAGGCTGCAAGAAAAGGCGGCGGTTTATGCTGCGGGTGATGTCCCGTTGCATTTGCAGAACCAGATCGAGGCCGAAGAAAAGGCTATTGCCGACATCAAAACGAAATTGGCTGGCCTCCCGGTTGGGGAAGAGCGGGAGATAGCCGAACGCCGGAAAAGGCCGCCAGGAGAACCTACCTCGGAGGTAGAAGTCACTGTAATAATCAGAATCAAGAATTGGTGGGCTTCGCTTCCAAACGGAGATAAAGTCAAGATCATTGTCGCCCTAATCGCCCTTTTCGGTGTGGTGTTTAGCGTCCTGTTCACTCCTGTTGCGGGAAAGCTTGCTGACATCTGCCTTCCAATACCTAGATCTGTTCCTGCGACAGCCTCGCCAACACCAACTGTAACTCCAACTCCTAGAATCACACTAACGCCGACGCCTACCCCGACAAGTTCACCGACCCCAACATCCACATCTACACCTTCGTGCCGTGTCAACATAGAAGAAGCTGTCGTGTATGAGAACGCGGGGGCCTCCCTTGAAACGGTCAGGCGAGCGGATCCAGCCAGACCTGAAGCCATCAAAATCACATTCGCGAATCCTTTCTCTGGGAGTTTCTCAGCCTGGGCAATTCCCCTGCACGCGTGTGACGCAACCACAAGCGAGAGTCTATCATTCTGGGTAAGAGGTGAGAACGGCGGAGAACAGTTTGAAGTGGGCATCAAGGATTCGACTACGCTGTCAGGCCACGAGCCAAAGGTTAGACTGGTCGCTTCCACTGGTTGGCAGCATGTGTCCATTCCTTTGCAGGAGTTCCAAAATCTGAAGAAGCAGGATCTCTCATCGCTGGAGAGCTTTAGTCTAGGCTTTAAGTACGACTTGGGAAGCGGCACTATCTACATTGACGAATTTACTTTTGGCCCACCATAATCATACGCTAAGCTGGAAGACCTCAAGAGTTTTGAAAGGAGATGCTCATGAAGCACAGAATCGCTCTGTTGCTAATGTTCTCTTTGCTGCTGACCGG
>CAZQDO010000427.1:0-5275 GCA_964592085.1 uncultured Anaerolineae bacterium
ACACCAGGTTGGGAAACGCATGGCGGAACATGATTCCCCAGTCGCTGACACCTACCAGCCTGGCAGCATCGATGTAGTCTTTCTCCCGGATGGTGAGCATGATGCCGCGGGTGATGCGGGCGAAGACCATCCAGCCGTTAATGGAGAGCACGATGATGATGTTCCTGGCGCTGGGCCCGATCATGGTGATGATGACCAGAGCCAGGAGCAGGCCGGGAAAGGCCGTCTGGGTGTCTACGATGCGCATGATGATGTCGTCCACACGGCCAGCGTAGTACCCCGAGATCAGCCCCAGGATGGTGCCCACCGTGCCGGCCACCGCGATGACACCGATGCCCACGGCCATGGACACGCGGGCGCCGTGGAATAGGCGGCTCAGGATGTCACGACCTTGCTGGTCGGTGCCCAGGATGTACCGCTGGCCTTCTTGATTCACGAAGCCCGGCGCCTCCAAGCGCTGGCCGATGTTGCCAGCGGCGGGGTCGTGCGGGGAGATAAAAGAGGCGAAGATGGCGGACATCAAGACGGCGAGGACGATGATCGATCCGGTCAAGGCCACTTTGTCTCTGAGCAGATCTCGCCCCATCCGCATGAGTCCTCGCCAACGCCACAGGGGGTCTTCGACGTATGCGGCAGCCTGCGCGTCGAGTATGTATCGCTTGTCTGCGGTCTGGGCCATATGATCGTCCTCCCTCCGCACACTTTGGGGCTCGAGGGCCACTAGGCCAGCCTCACACGGGGGTCCAACATAGCATAGACGAAGTCTATGGCGATGTTCATGACTACGACAATGATGGCAACCAGGAACACGTCCGCCTGGATGAGGGTGAGGTCACGGCGCTCGATGGCTTGCATGGCCAGTTGGCCGAAGCCAGGCCAGGCGAAGACCGTCTCCACCACGATCGTGTAGCCAGCCAGCATACGGGTGAGCTCCCATGCGGCCAGAGTGACGATAGGAATACTGGCGTTCTTCAACGCGTGCGATAGGATCACATTGTGCTCCGCGAGGCCCTTCGCCCTGGCGGTCACCATGTAGGTACGGTGCATCTCATCCATCATGCTGGTCCTGACGATCTGCGTGATTCTTCCCCACGGACGAGCAGCCAGCGCGATAGCGGGAAGCACCAGGTGCTTCCAGGTTCCGTACCCTGACGTGAACACCAGGCGCAAGCCGACGGCGAAGACGAGAATGAGCATCAGTCCCAGCCAGAAGTCAGGGATGCAGACTCCGATCAAGGAGAAACTGGTGGTCGCCTTGTCCAACCAGGAGCGAGGTTTGAGCGCTGCCAGGATGCCCAACGGTATCGAGGCGGCAACAGCTAGGACGATGGCGGTGGAGCACAGCAGCAAGGTCGCAGGCATGCGCTCCAGCACGAGGGGCATAGCCGGCGATCGCTGCCAAAGCGAATTGCCAAAGTCACCCCTCATGGCGTTTTGCGCCCAGTCCCAGAATTGGACCAATATCGGGTCGTTGAAGCCCATCCTATCTCGGAAGGCCTCGACCTCTTCCTCGCTTGCCTCCAGAGGCAGCATCATCCTGGCCGGATCTCCGATGGCTCGGGTAATGACGAACACGACCACAGACACCCCGATGATGACTAGTACAGACTGAAGCAGCCGTCGGATCAGGTAGGCGGTCATCCCCGGCATCCTCCTTGCGGGTGGGTCTGGGCGGGGAGACAGCACCCCGCCCAGACGCGTGTGTGTAGTCTACTCGACGAGAGTCATATCCTTGACCAGGATGCGACCGTCGATACGGGGTGCCCAGTCGACGCGTTGGCTCAAGCCGTAGATGTCATCGAGATTGAGCAGGAAGATGCACGCTGCGTCATCGTAGATCATCTGCACGGCTTGATGGTACATGTCCTCTCGAGCCGCTACGTCTGTCTCCGTCCTGGCTCCGTTCACCAGGTCGTCGACCTCCGGGTTGAAGTAGGCGGCTTGACTGCCCTCCGACGTGAATAGCACGGACAGCGTGCGGTCAGCGTCGAAGAGGCTGTTGTCGTTGGAGGAGTACTGGAGATCCGGTGCGGCTTCGGCGCCGGCGAAGAGCAGGTCGAGCCACTGAGACCACTCAGCGATGTTGACCTGGATGTCCAGTCCCACGGCGTCCAACTGGGTGGCGATAGCCTCCACCAACTCCTTGTCCTTGAGCCATCGCCCGGACTCGCCGACGAACTCCAGCGTCGCGCCCTCGGCTCCTGCTTCCTGTAGAAGCTGCCGGGCCTTGTCCGGGTCATAAGGGTAGGCCTTTACGTCAGGATTGTACCCGAAGTGACCGGGAGTCAGTAACTGGCCCTCAGCTACGGCAGCGTAGCCGCTGTATAGGGCGTCCCGCAGCGCTTCCTTGTCGATAGCGTAGTTCAGCGCCTGGCGAACCCGGACGTCGTTCAACGGCTCGACGTTGGTATTGATCCTGACCCAGGGGAACTCGATGCCGTGCACGGAGACCGCCTTCGGCACCTGGTCCAGGTATTCAGGTATGAGGTGTCTGACGATGTCCACCTCGCCAGCTTGGAGGGCTCCCGCTGCAGTGGCATCCTCAGGAATGGTCCTGATGGTCACCTCAGCGATGCTCGGTGCGCCGCCCCAGTAGTCCTCGTTGGCTTCCAGCGCGACGTGATCGCCCTTGACCCACTCCACGAACTTGTAGGGCCCTGTGCCGACGGGCTCATTCCCAAAGTTCGCGGCATTCTCCTCCGTATATGCCGGCGGCACCATGTTCATCCAGGTCATACGGGCCACGAGAATCGGGTCCGGGCCGTCCGTGAAGATGTCCACGGTGTAGTCGTCCACGGCCTCAGCGCCGGTGATGGTGGCCACGAAGGAGATGATCTCCGAGTTGAACTCCGGGTCTATCATCCTCTCGACGCTGTAGACCACGGCGTCAGCGTTGAAGGGCTCACCATTGTGGAAGGTGACGCCCTCCTGCAAGTGGAAGCGCCAGGTCGTCTCGTCGACCTGCTCCCAGGACGTGGCCAGAGACGGTCCCAGCTCGGCGGTCTCGGCATCCCGAACGACCAACATCTCGTAGATGTTGTCGTTGACGACTCTGGCGTTCCCATCATCGGGGAACTGGGGGTCCAGGGTGGAGGGGTCGCTGCCGATCACGATGACGATGGACCCACTCGGCCCCGAGGGAGGGGGCTCAGGGGGTGTGGTGGCCTCCGGCGGGGTGGTAGCCTCCGGTGGCGTGGTGGCTTCGGGCGGTGGCGGCGGCGCTGGCGTGCCGCACGCAGTGATGAGCAGTGCTGCCAGCAGCACCAGTGTGGTCAGCGTGGTGAGCTTCGTTCTCACTTTGATTTCCTCCTTCTCGGTCTTTCGACGAAGATTCGCGTGATCGTGTGACTCGTGCGGGACCAAGTTATCAGCGTTGCTTGCTCACCTCCTTTCCTCGCTACCGGTACTCGACGGACGCGATAGCCGCCAGCGCGGGGGCACGAAGGTTCAGGTTATCTTTCGTGCGAAGAAACCGCTGAGGCCGGCATCGGCTACGCGACGGCGGATGGATTCCACATCCGTCGTGTACAAGCCCAGTTCCTTCATCCGGTCGAAGTATACAGAGCCTGAGAACGTGAACTTCTTGAGCATCCCTTCCTCGGTCTGCATCTCCTCCTTGACGTAGGCGATGATGTCGCCCGCACAGAGACTGCGAGGCAGTTCCACCAGTTCCTTGCCCAAGGAGCGGCGGACGGCGTTGTGGCCAGCCAGCGTCCCTGTGCAGATGGCCTCCGTGTGTCCCACGAGCATGCCCGCTTTCTCTCCCGCGCAGAACAGGTTGTCCAAGCCCTCCACTTGCAGGTGGTTGTCGCGTGGAGACATGGCCAGGAATCGGACGGAGTTGCCGATGCCTCCGGAGTAGGGATCCTCGAAACGGGCGTTCTCCAGACCTGGAATATTGCGCAGGTCGATCACGGGGTAGAACGGAGTCATGATCTTGGCGTGGCCTGTGTCGAGGATCACCAGGTTCTCGGCAAACGCTGGGAGCGCGTACTGTTGGCAGCTCTTGATGGCCAGGAGCTTCTTCTTGTGGTCGGCCACTTCTTTGGGAAGAGGGATCACCGCCACACCCTTGTCGTCGAGCTCCTGGTGTATCGCTTTGTCGAGCGAATCCTTGTTCAGCTTGCAGGACCCGCTCATGGATCCGAAGGAACCGTCGGCCCGCTTGGCCATCATCTCCGCGACGCCTGCCCGCCCGGCGATGCTCACCCGGCCGCCAAACGTGGGACAACGGGTGATGCACATGGCGCAGCCGTTGCCGTACTTGCGGCAGTTGCCCTGAGGACCCATGGTGCCGGTGGTCTCTACGAAGGCGTCTGCCTCGAACCTCTGTCCGTTCTCCAGTTCCACCGCGTCGATCCTGGTGCCTGTGGTGTGCACCTGAGTGGCCCGACTGACAGTCCAGATCTCGATCTGCTGCTCTTGTAGGTACTGTCTGACCGTGGGCTCCATGAGGGCCACGTCATACAGATTGGCATGCTTATGTCCCGGGAACTCGATATTCACGTGGCGCGCCCTCTTGTCGGTGAGCTGGAACAGGTCGCCGCATCCGAGGGCAATCATCTCTTCCGCTGCCGTGAACCGGCCGTTGTTGCGCATGATACCGCCCACCTGGCCGGACCCCAGGAGTGTATCTGCCCTCTCCAGAAGCACCACCTCCGCTCCCGCCTTCTTCGCAGACAGCGCGGCAGCACATCCACCCCATCCACCACCAATGACTACTACTCTTGGCATTCTTTTACCCCTTTCTACTCACAAACTAGGTTTGGGATTCTCCGTCCTGGACCGGTTGCTGGCGCTTGGGCAGAAGACACCTTTTCCAAGGCGGCTTTGATGCGCGGTGGGGTCGCTGGCAAGCTGTGAACGCGGACGCCAACCGCATCGAAGATAGCATTCAGAATGGCGGGTGTCAGGGGCACCGTTGCCACCTCCGAAATCCCCTTGGCACCGAGGGGACCGGTGCAATCGGGTTTCTCCACGATCAAGGTCCTGATGGAGGGTGTTTCTGCGATGGTTGGCAGGTGCAGGTCCCCGTAGGTACGCACTTTAGGAAACCCCCGGTCCACGGGGTACTCTTCCGACAGGGCGTAGCCTTGTGCCATGTGACAGCTTCCTTCGATCTGCCCCTCGATCTTCTGAGGATTGATGGCCCGACCTACGTCGTGGGCAGCGAGCACCTTGAGCAGACTCACGTGGCCCGTTTCGGGATCGACCTCTACCGCTGCCACCTGGGTGGTGTAGGCGTAGGCGGGATAGTTGCGGTACTCCTCCGGCG
>CAZQDO010000428.1:0-5255 GCA_964592085.1 uncultured Anaerolineae bacterium
GGACAGCCCGTAGACCGTCGCGGCATACACCGTGCTCCCGCTGGCGTAGACGCCCAAGACCTGGTTCTGGCCCAAGCCATCGGCGGTGGTCTTGTTGGTGAAACTGGGGGGGACACAGCCTGCGGCTTGCACCGCCTGGAACGAGAGGCTCGATGCCAGCACCACCAGCGCGGCCATGACCAACAGATGTGTTCCTTTGGCAAACCTATGCGTCGTCTTGTTCATGGTAGATCTTCCTCCTTAAAATAAATGATTTGCTGAGATGGCGGATAAAGACTGTCCCCTATTGTTGTGAATCCCGTAGTTTGCCTCCTTTCAGCTTCCCCCGCCCATCGGCGGCGGGGCAAGCAAAAACGCCAGTCTCGGGCGCTCATGGAGCATCGTTTGACTGAGCTCACGACAAGGCCCAAGGCTGGCGTTGCGTATAGTCATTGGCCAGGTATCCAAAACTGCCGCCGCTTTTCAGGGTACAAATCTGACATCGGTGTCTCGTCTCTGATCTCTGGCCTGTCACGCTTGTTCTCCTTCGGAGCGCATTTTTCCCTACATATAATAATACAAAAAGGCCATATTAGATACGGGTAAAAGTGACCAATTTTGACAAATCTTGAGGTTTTTTGAAATTTTAAGGTTGCTTATGTTCAATGTCCTCCAAGGGTTGCGGTTCAGCACCTGAAGGCCTGACAGATTTCCAAAACTCTTCGGCAAGCTCAGGACAGGCCTGTCAGGCCTGGCTAACTCCTCTTCAGGATAAGCGGCAGATAAACCTGGAAGTAGGGCGTGGGCGTGACCGTCGGGGTATGCGTAGGCATTGGGGTAGGCGTAGCTGTGGCTGTCGGTGTAGGCGTGGGTGTGGATGTGGAGGTGGCTGTCGGCGTGGGGGTAGCTGTCGGGGTGCGCGTTGGCGTAGAAGTGACTGTCGGCGTGGGCGTGGCTGTAGATGTGGGCGTCGGGGTGGGGGTGCCGACGTGGGTGATGTTGACGGTGGTGAAGTGGGTGTAGGTGACCGGCGCGAAGCCCCCGGCGGTGAGGGTCGTTCCGTCGTCGCTGACGGCAGCCCCCTGAGCATCGAAGTGCAGGGTGTCATCACCAGCCCCGCCGTCCAGGCTGCGCGGCACGTCTAGTGGGTCCACGAAGACCACGTCATCGGAGCCACTGCCGACGAAGTTCTCCAACTGGCCCTCGAGTCGCAGGGTATTCCCAGCCACATTCACCTCCTGGGCGACGTTGGTCAGGTCCATGTCCAGGGTGATCCCCGATGGGAAAAGGGAGAAGTCCAGCGTGTCGTTGCCACTCTCGTCGCGGAGGGTGTCGTTGCCACTGAGCTCCGTGAGGTAGGTGTCGTCACCCGGGCCGCCATCTACGATATCGTCGCCGTCATCTCTGAACGGCGTATAGTGCCCATAGCCGCCAGTCAGCAGGTCGTTGTCAGCACCGCCGAACAGGGTGTCGTCGGCGTCCTCGCCCTGGAGCACATCGTCGCCATCGCCGCCTCTGAGGACATCCTCGCCGTCACCGCCCAGCAGGATGTCATCGCCAGCACCACCGACCAATTCGTCGTCGTCATCACCACCCTCCAGGTGGTCGTTGCCGGGCCCGCCATCTACGAAGTCGTTTCCATACCCGCCATCTACGTCGTCGTTGATTGCGCTCCCGATAACGACATCAGCCCCTCACGCCCCAGTTAGCTTGATGGAATGGAGAGTGGTGAAGTCTACAGGAGTCACAGCGCTGAGGTCTATCCGATTATCCACCCGGCTCCCATAGCCCCATATTTCCGTGACTTCATCGCATGGATAGGGGCCGCCAGACGGATCCAGTCCGCTGACGTCCACCATGCCCATCATGCAGGTGACTTCGGTGTCGGCCGCGTTGCAGGCGAAATATAGTGCCGAGCCATCCATCCACCACTCTCCGCCGGCCACAGCAGATTGTTGGGTCAAAAGCATGGCCGCCAAGAGCAGCACCAGCGAAGCTGGCCGCGACAAGGGTTTTCCTTTGTTGTGAGTCATGCGCTCCTTTCTCCAGACCTGCGCTCAGGATCACTCGAGGAGCGGGAGATCAGTGCCACCAGCCCCCATAGCCAGCGCTTCCCTCGCTCTCCTTCAGGATGAGCGGCAGGTAGACCTGGAAGTAGGGCGTGGGTGTGACCGTTGGTGTGGACGTGGCAGTCGGTGTGGGGGTCAGTGTCGGCGTGGGCGTGGCTGTTGGTGTGGACGTGGACGTGGGCGTGGCTGTGGCAGTCGGTGTGCTGGTGGGTGTCGGCGTGGGAGTTGGGGTGATGCTGGGTGAGTTGGTGATGTTGACCGTTTCAAAGTTGATGTAGGTGACAGGCGCGAAGCCCTCGGCAATGATGGTCGTTCCATCGTCCGTCACTTCAGCACCCTGGGCATCGAAGTTCAGCGTATCCCCTGTCTCATGAGGGCCGCCGTCAAGGTGGCGCGGCACCGCGAGGGGGTCTACGAAGACCACGTCATCAAGGTCGCTGCCGACGAAATTCTCCAACTGGCCGTGGAGCAGCACAGTGTTGCCGGCGCCATTCACCTCCTGAGCCACGCCCTCCAGGTCCAGGTCTATCGTGATCCCAAAGAGGGCGAGAGAGAAGTCCGTGGTGTCGTTGCCGCTCTCATCGCTCAGGGTGTCGGCACCGCTTGGTTCCAAGAGGTAGGTGTCGTCACCAGGCCCGCCGTCTAAGCTGTTGTCGCCACCCACGCCATCGGGCACCATAGGGTCGCCCTCACCACCAGCCAGAAGATCGTCGCCATCGCCGCCATACAGCACGTCGTTACCCGCACCGCCGCGTAGCTCGTCGTTGCCAGCCTCCCCTAGCAGAATGTCGTTGCCATCGCCGCCGAACAGGGAGTCATTACCAGGCAAGCCGAGCGGATCGTCGCCATTGAGCGAGTCGTCGCCAGGCCCGCCATATAGGGTGTCGTTGTCATTCCCGCCAAATAGGCTGTCGCCGACCCCGCTCCCAATTACCAGATCATCCTCGCAGAATACAGACACGTCTGTGAAACCAAGCGCGGAGAAGTCCACCGGGTCAACGCCGCCGAAGTCCATCTGATTGGCATTCGGGCTTCCCTGACCCACTATGCCCGTGACGTGGGAACACGCGACTGGGCCGGTAGACGGATCGAGTCCGTTGACGTTCACCACACCCATCATGCAGTTGACCGCGACGGGCTCTGTGTCGGTCACGACATAGAGGGTGGAATTCTCCATCCACGCGCCGCTGCCGGCCAAGGTAAATTGCGGGGTCACAGAGATGCTCGTTAAGAGCAGGGCCAGCACGCCTAGTGGCAATAAGAACTTGCCTTTGTTGTGAATCATTTGACTTTCCTCCTTTTTTTGGTTTGCGCCCGCATGGGCTTGAATAAAGGTGATGCCGGTAACGAGTCAACGAGTAACGAGTCCCCCATCACCTTATTGCCCCGTTGCCACCTTCCAGATCAGCGGCAAAAAGACGTCCCACCACGGCTCGGTGGATAGTGCGACCTGCGCTTCCTCCATCACAATGTCGGCGGTGTCCCAGCCCTTGGCGTCCATCACGTCCTGAAACAAGCGCCGGAAGCGCAGCTCGGCGGTGACGGTCACTGGCCCGCCGGCGGACGGCGCGGCGAAGGTGTAGGCCGACGTATCGCTCTCCATGGCCGGGATGCGGTTGTCGCTGACGATGGTGGTGGGCTTCCAGTAGCTTATCACCGGCGATTCCCCCGTTTCCTCGTCGCGGAGCACTTTGGCAAAAGCCTGGCCCGGCCACCCGGCCTGATCACCGCCCCAGTCAGGCACGGTGGGGCCGCCTTGCTGAGGCAGATCTTGCCCCTGCCCGTCGGTGGCTGTGACCGTCAAGATGAGGTGCCGTCCCGGATGGTCGGTGGGCACGTGGTGGCCTGCGCCGGTGTTGGTGATGGTCACGGTCACTTGCAGAGAGCCTTTCTCTTGTTGGGCAGAGGCGGTCATGGTCACTGTGTTCTGCAACAAATCCACGTCCGACGCGCCGGGCTGCAAGTGGGAGGCGATGAGGGCCGGGTCCCGGATGAAGCCGCCTTTCTCCGTAAAGACGAAGTAGTCCACGCCGGTGGGGACCATGTGGCAGGTCTGGCACTCGATGCCCTGGGCCGGATAGGGGCTTTCCAGCCACTCTCTGAAGGACTGGTAAATGGGCGTGTCCCCGAAGCTGAACTGGTGGCAGGGGGCGCAGAGCTGGCTCTTCTTCTCCAACTCCAGATAGCTGACCCGGCGCGTCACGTCGTCGAAGGGGCCGAACCAGAGGACTTGGCCTGGTGGGGAGCGGTAGAGGCGCATGGAGAGCACCCCCGGCCTGTCGTCGTGGGGCAGCCCTGTGGCAGGGTCCAGGTTAACTTCCCCTATCTTATGGCAGAACTCGCAAGAAGAGCCCTCGGTCTCCACCCCCACCAGCTCGTTCATGTCGGCGCTGACGGTGCCGGTGATGGTGGTGGTGCCGGTGAAGGGGGTGGCGACGCCGGCGATGGCGGCGGCGGGGGCGTGGCAGGCCGCGCAGTTGCCGTCCGTGCCGGGGAAGTCCAGCTTGTAGCCGGGGGTGATGGTGATGGTGTCGGTAATATGGGTGCCGTTGTAGACGGAGAAGAAGCGGGGATTGGTGGCGGAATTGCCGTGGGCGTTGGCCCGCCACTGGGGCCAGGCCACCATGCAGTGCATACAGCTCATGGTGTTGTCAGGGTCGTTGGACGGGTACCACTGATAGTCGGCGTTGTCGGTGGTGTAATGAGGTTTGAGGATGATGTTGACCCCAGCCTGCGGCGGCGTGACGTCGGCCCAGCCTATGAGATACCCCTCGTGCCAGGCGGTGATGGTGACCTCGATCCCCTCGGTCAGCCCGCCCAGGGTGAAGGTGCCGTCCTCGGCGCTGGTGGTGGCGTTAGCGGTGGTCTTCTGGCGCACCACGGCCCCCGCAATCGGCCCGCCGCCTTGTTCCATCACTACCCCTTCGACGCTGCTCAGGACAAGCCCTTCGACAGTGCTCAGTGCAAGCCCGCTAACCGTCGCCGTTTCCTGCATCATAGCCGACTGAGCCAGCAAGAGCCACACGAGAGCCCCCATTACCAGGCTGAGGGTTCCTAACCAGACTATGCGTTTCTTCATTTTCCCACTCCTCCTCTCTTGCAGAGAGTATAGCAGGTTTCGGGAGATTTGGCAACAACAAGAAGCCAGCCAGCACTGAAGACAAAGTGAATGCGCTTCTTTGACAATTTGCCCCTATTGGGCTATAC
>CAZQDO010000429.1:0-5217 GCA_964592085.1 uncultured Anaerolineae bacterium
CAGATAGGGAGCATAGCCACCGCCCCGGATGTTCCCTTCTTCGTCGATCTCCACTAAGTGCATCTGACGGGAGATCACGGGTTTGTTCCGACTCTGCGCAGCCCGAGGATCCTGGATGTTCTGTTCAAGAAAGAATAGAACCCGTGGGCTCCGGCCGGGGTCGGTAGGATCGACCAGCACCGCCCCGGAGCGCAGCGTCTCGCGGTGTTGATCCAGTACCAGGTCAATCACTGTGTCCAGCAAGGGGTGGCCCGGACAGATGAAGTCTGCTTGAGGTAGCCCGGTCTGGCTTATCAGCTCCTTGTCAAAGCACACCCGGTCATACTTCTCCCATACCGGCACCGTGGTGGCCAACTCTTTAGCCCGGTTGCGAATACGGGCCGGCACGTAGCTGACCCGGTAACGTCCCGGCTCCCGCTCGCGTATCGAGCCGCCCAGGTTCTCGAAGGCCCGCACGAAGAACGATTTGATGTAGTGCGGTTGCAGGCGCCGGGCAGCGTAGCGCTCCATCTCCTCCCGGACGCGCATGATCTGGGTGGTGTCCATGCTCTCGGTGACCAGTGACCGGCTCTCCAGCAGCTCACGTACCCGTTCCCGGTCGACGGCGTTGTCCACAACCCCTTCTAGCTTAGCCCGCACATCGGGCTGATCACCGTAGCGAATGGCCTCTACGAGAAGCTTGCGCAGTGGGGTACTCTCGAACAGCGCCCCCAGCACGTCAAAGACTTTGCCCTCCAGCGCCTTGCCCTCCGTCTCCAGCTTGCGCAAAAGCCGGGCGTAGACGTAACCCTCACGCGTCTCTCCGGCCACCAGGTTCCACAAGTGGCATACCTCGGTCTGTCCAATGCGATGGATGCGTCCGAAGCGCTGCTCCAGCCGGTTCGGGTTCCAGGGAAGATCGTAGTTGATCATCAGGTGCGCTCGTTGGAGGTTTATGCCCTCCCCGGCGGCATCCGTGGCCACCAGGAAATACACGTCGGGATCATTGCGGAAGCGATCTTCAATTGCCCGGCGCTGCTCTCGCGGCACGCTGCCATCGATACTGACCATAAAGTCATCGCGACCAAATAGGGTGCAGATGCGCTCCCATAGATAGGTGAGCGTATCTCGGTGCTCGGTAAAGATCACCAGCTTTCGGCGCTGTCCATTTGCGTCGACCATGCGCACCGCGTCAGGATGACGCCCGTCGTTCTGACGGGCCTCGTCCTGGATGATAGCCGCCAGCTCCTCCCACTTGCGATCGGTTCCGCTTTGGCGCACCCGGTAAGCCATCGCCTCCAGGTTCTTGAGGGTCTCGATCTCGGCCTTTAACTCGGCGATGGTAAGTGCGGCTGTGGCGCTGTCGATGATCTGCTCTTCGATGTCTTCCACTTCTTCGGCAGGCGCATCGTCCAGGTCATCCAGGTACTCTTCGTCATAGTAACGCATCCCGTATTCTGGTGTCTCCACGGCCTGCTGGTTGGTTCTCACTTCTGACAACCGTTTCTTAAGCCGCTCACGACGCCGTTTCAGGGATTGGTAGATCGCCTCCGGGGAGGAGGCCAGTCGTCGCTGGAGAATGGTCAGGGCAAACCCCACTGTACCCTTGCGACTGTCGTCGGCAAGCTGGTCTGCCCGATTGAACTCGGTACGAACGTATTCAGTGACATCGTCGTACAGGCGGGCTTCGGCTGGCGAGAGTGGATAGCTGACTGTGTACGCCCTGCGCTCGGGGAAGAGCGGGCGTCCGTCAAATCGGCGCAAATCCTCCTTGATCATACGCCGCATGATGTCCGAGACGTCTACCTCGTGCACTCCCTCACGGAAGCGCCCCTCGAAGCGGTCCTGATCGATCAGGGCCAGGAACAACTGGTAGTCTTCTTCCTTTCCGTTGTGGGGTGTGGCCGTCATGAGCAAGAAGTGGCGGGCGATGGAGCTTAGCAGCTTGCCAAGCTTGTAACGCTTGGTCTCTTCCAGCTCCCCAGCCCAGAAGTGGGCCGACATCTTGTGCGCCTCGTCGACCACGGCCAGGTCCCAATCGCTACGGCGCAGCTTTTCCTTCAAGCTCTCATCACGCGCGATTTGGTCCAAACGGATGATCACCCGATCTTTTTCTAGAAATGGGTTCCCGCTTACAGCCGTTTCGAAGGTCTCGCGCGTCAAGATTTCAAAGTGAAGCTGGAATTTGAACCAAAGTTCGTCCTGCCACTGATCTGCCAAATTGCCCGGCACGCAGATGAGACAGCGTTGGACATCTCCCCGGACTACTAGTTCTTTGATCAGCAAGCCAGCCATGATGGTCTTACCTGCGCCGGGATCGTCGGCCAGCAAGAAGCGCAAGGGCTGGCGGGGCAGCATCTCGCCATACACGCCGGTGATCTGGTGGGGCAGCGGTTCGATCAGTGAGGTATGAACGGCCAGAACCGGATCGAACAAATGGGCCAGGTGGATGCGGTATGCTTCGGCCACCAGGCGGAACAGATCTCCGTCGGCGTTGAAGCTCCAGGCGCGTCGGGTCTCCACAATTTCGAGGTTGGCTTCATCGTGACGGTACAGCAGTTGCGTCCCAGGCTGGCCGTCGGCGCGTTTGTAGAAAAGCTCCACCGCAGCAGAACCGTGCCACTTGACGTCCACCACCGAGACACTCTGGCCGGGGAGGATGCCTTTGACTTTGACGTTGGGTTTGAGGTCTTCTAGTTTGGCCATACCGCTTTTCGTGTTCACGTTGACTTGCTGTGCCTACCCTAAGCGAAACGCTTATGACGGCCAACACTCGGCAAAAAAAACCGCATATCTCGCTGCGCGAGACTATGCGATCTAGTAGTATGTATACTGATCAGATGAAATGAAAACAACTGCGCTTCTGATGATCGTCATCGGCCATCTCAATCTCAGTCTGATGGCAAGGATTCCTGCTGTTGACTCAAGAATACCATAATTGTGTGCCCCAGGCAATAGCCGACAAGTATTGTGTTTACTCCGTTATTCTTTCCCGTATGTCTCGATTATCCTCTTCAGACGGTCTGGTGTGTATAAAGAGATTTCATTTGCTCCTTGAAAGTCACCGTCGGCCTCTGCTTCATTCCAATAGAGTCTAGCTTCTTCATAATAGGGAATCATCACTCTACGCAGAATCTCTACATACTCTCTCATGTCTTTTATGCCAGGCCCGTTATAGTCCGGTTCAATATATGCACCTGGATCCAAATACCGTAGCAATCGAACCAGGCCCGGTTCCAAGAGGTGATGCAAATGTGTACTGCCTGATTTTGGATTGTGGTCATAATAATAGCAGTTGCCTCCCTGCTCTCTACGAGGAGAGTAAAGAGCATGATGGACTATTTTATACCCATATGTAATGCGACCTTGTTCAGAGGCTTCCGAAATCCACTCAAACCACCCTTCCTCTGGTTTATTGATTACTCCTCCACAATGGTCACAGATGAATTGTGTCAAAGGTTTCAGTTTCACTGTGCTCCTCTTTACAAAAAGGTGTCATCCAAAAGAATTGTATTCGCTGAGGATAGAAACCCACGTTTCTGGAGCCACCGGTAAGTCAAAAAACGAGGATTCTCAACCTTTACGGGTATAGCATTCTCCCCCCCTCGCCAAAATCTCCCGCAACACGTCGATCAAGGCCGCCTCCTGCCGATGGCCGATTACATTGAACCGGGTCCCCTTGTCTCGAACACGCACACGTTCTCGCCAGGAACCTTCTCGGCCAGATACATCTTGCTAGCCCGAACCATCAACGGGCCTGAGCAATAACGACTGGGCTTGTGGAGCTTCTGGATCCTCCCTCAGTGTCATCTCGGCACGATCTATCCCTGCCGTTGCGTAAGGCACACTCGAAACCCGATATCATCGTTCAACAGGACTGGGCCGTCGCGACCACGGTACGCACAACGGGCGGCCCTTTGACTGTTGAGCCACGACCCACCACGCGCAACCCGGAGAACATCGCCTCCAGCCTCCAAATTCTCCCGGCCATCATCCGGGTTGTACGGATACTTGAAATCTGGCTCTTCCCAGTCCTTCCCCCATAGGCTCCGCGTCCACTCCCACACATTGCCAGCCATGTCCAGCAAGTCGTAGGGGCTGGTCCCGTCGGAATGGGTTCCCACAGGCGTTGTTTCACCTATACTGCTTTCCCTGGTATTGCACCGCTTTGCATCCCACCCGGGCCCCCAGGAGTAGATCCGCCCGTCCGTACCCCGCGCCCCCTTCTCCCACTCAGCCTCGCTGGGCAGTCTGTACCGCTTGCCGGTTGTCTCGGCCAGCCAGTTGCAGTAGGCTACGGCGTTATGCCAGGTAACCCAAACCACTGGATGATCCTCTCTGCGATGTGGCAGTTTACCGCGGTTCCAGTGTCTCGGTTTCTCATAGCCAGTAGCTTGGACAAAGGCAAGGTACTGGGCGTTGGTCACCAGTGTCTTGGCTATGCAGTAGTCGGGTAAGTACAGGGGATGCTGAGGTTGCTCGTTGTCAAATGCGTATTTGTCCTTCTTAGGATCGCTGCCCATCAGGAACTCGCCAGCGGGGATGAGGATCATTTCCGGCTCAAATGGTTGGCTTGGTCGCTCACGCCTACCGAGTTCGAAGTCGATCGCTTGCCTGAGCTTCTCAAAGCCATCCGGCTCGAAAAGATCGACCCAGTGCAGTTTGGCTAGTCTTTCGGGGACTTCGCACCGCTCCAAACGGGCAGGTATCAAGTAGATAGTATCTTCAGGCATCTCCTCCAGCACGTCCAGCGCCCGTTTAATCTCTCGCTGCACGGTTCCCCGCTTGGTGACCGAATTACAGGAGAGACAAATGACCACCAGGTTGTAAGGATCGCTGATGATCCTCTTTATTTCAGCCCACCAGCTCTGGCCCGGCAGCAGGTCCTCTTTATCCAGCCAGGGATGATAGCCAGCGTCTTTGAGTTGGTGATATAGCTTCTTCACACGTGCCTTGTCGTCACTGGCGTGGCACAGGAAGATGCGGGGTTTGTGTTCGGTCAATGGTCGTTATCCTCCTTCAGAATCTCCCGCAACACGTCGATCAGGGCCGCCTCCTTGCTAATAGCTGGCCACGCTGAACCGGTCCCGTCGTCTCAAACACGCAAATCTCGCCGGGAACCTTCTCGACCAGGCGCATATTGCCGGTCATCAACCATCAACAAACAGAGACAGTAGTGAAACGCGTCCTGCACCGGGGCGCGTCGAGTAGGTACCCGCAGGGCTATCTGTTTGTGAA
>CAZQDO010000430.1:0-5156 GCA_964592085.1 uncultured Anaerolineae bacterium
ACGCGAAGGTGCTGGCCAGCCTGATCTTCGACACTGACCTGGATGCGGTGCGTTACCTGCGCCCGGCTCGTTCTGGCACTCCCATAACTGACGAAGAGCGCCCTTATCTGGACTACGACGCCCCCCCAGCCCGCTATCGGTATCACTACGCCGTAGCGCCGGCCCAGTTCAAAGCGCGCAAGTTCCAGAAGACGGTTACGGCCACGCTCAACATCGCTGACGCGCTTGGTCATCTGGTCCGTGACCCCCACTTTCGTAAGACGCTGATCTTCTCCAACTTCCGACAAGACACTGACGACATCGTGCGCTTCCTGCGCGATCAGGAAGCTCGTTACTACATCCCCTATCAAGAAGGCATCTTGCCCGGATTGCTCAGTGCGCTGGGTGCCACCGGTAGCACGGCCAGCGCTGATTTGAGCAAAGCCGAGGTGGACATTGCTCGCGCTGTGGATCGCTGGTATCGCCGGGGGCTGGAGCTAGGCTGTCTCTACGAGCCGCCATTGGAGATCGGTTGGCATCGTGGCGGCTTGGAGAAAGAGGAGCGGATCAAGGCCGTCAATCGCTTTGCAGCCGCGCGACAGTTGACGGCCTCTTCAGAAAAAGGTGGAGACGAGTGGCCGATTGACGTGATGGTGGCCACCCGTACGTTGGAATTGGGCATTGACATTGGCGATGTGACAACGGTCGTCAACAGCTCCGCTCCCTTCTCAGTCAACGAGTACACCCAGCGCGTGGGCCGTGGCGGTCGTCGACGGGACTCATTGGCCCTCACGGTGGTCAACCCCACCAATCCACTGGACTTCTACTTTCTGCGTCACTTCGATCGTTACGCACACCCCTCGTCCGACGATTTCGAGGATGCGCCCATCATTATCTCCAACCAAGATGTGCTGCGCAGCCATCTTTATGCCCGTCTGCTCGACCGGTTGGCCTGGTATCTCGCTGACACGAAAGACGACTTGCAGGCGACGGATCTCAAAGCGGCGCGCGTGTATGCGGCAGGCGACTACATCAGTTTTGAACGAGATCCGGAAACCTTCGCCAACGCTCTGTTTGATGAGGTGCTTCCAGAAGCGGGCATTAACCGTCTGCAAGTTTGGATCAAGCGCGAAGCACAAGTGATTCCCGGCGTGCAGCCGACTGAAATAACAGCAGAACATCTGCGGACATGGTGGGTGACTAAGGTGCAGCGACTGCATGAACGCATCTGCTCCTCCAAGGCAGACATTGCTGAGACTGAGTACATCTCAGGGATGGGGGCCAAGGATCGTGACCTGGTGCCGGATATGCGCAGCGCCGGGCCGCAGGTGGGACTGTACCTGATCCGCGAGGGAGGCGATGACGAACTTCGTGACACGCTGGCGCGCAGTCGGGCCATCGCCTCGCGACCGGTGGGAGGTTTTGCCTCACAGGGCAGCGTTACCTTCCGCGTCGAGGGCATCAAAGAGCACGATGTGGATGCCCAGACGCGTCTCAAAGAAGTCTTCGCTCACGACCAGGCCGCAGTGGGTTATTTCCATCGCATGTTCGGTGATGAGGCCCAGGGTAGCCCATTCCCAGACAATCCGCTGGATGTGCTCATCAAGGTGGACTTCCAGACACCCAAAGACCTGTCCGTCAAATATCACCCTTATCGCTTCTACTGTCCACGCTGTGGCGCAACCTACAGTGACAAACGGGCTGGCGACGAGCGCTGCGCTCACTGCGGCGGGGAACTACGCCAACTGACTGAGGTGTACGTGTGCGGTGGATGCGGCCGAGTCTACCTGCCGCCTGTGCCCAAGGTATGCCTCAATCCAGAATGCATCGCCAAGGCCAAACACCGGCGAGATGGCATGCCTTTCACCGAGGCCGTGAAAAAGGTTGGTAAGTATGACCGCCACAACGACTATTTCCGTTTTACCGCTCTCCCCCGTCTTAAGTGGCAATGCCGGGCCTGCGGCACGGAGATTAACTATCACGCCTACTATGAGTTGCCCACGCCCATTCTGGGGCAACTGGATGCGGCTGGCTGGGAAGATAATATACCTGCCAGCATTGCCAAAAGATTCTTGAATTACCCAGAAGATCACTTTTGCAAGAAAAAGGACTACGACCTGAGAGGGTGGCACCGACCTCACTTCTCCTGCAAACCCTGCAAGGAAGCTAATAAGTACGGCAAAATACACGTCAACAACATACCCACGCATCATTCAGTGGTCCACGAGTACATCATCCATAACGATGAGTTCGCGCCGCCATTAGAGCACGCTCTGGGACGCTGGACCTTCGACCGGGTGAGTGTCATTGCTCTGGCGCGTGAGATGTACCGTCGTTTCTTTTCATACCCGGATCAGGAGACGCGCATTTTCCCGGGCGTGATCTTTCCCAAGAGCAACAGCTATCTGGGCAACGCGTACGACACCCATACTGCCTTCCTGCATCTCTCAGACACCATGAGGGCTTTCTTGGAAACCAATCCTTTGGTAGACGATTACGTGCGTGGTGATGAAAGCATCTGTCACAGCCAGCCCGCGAGCGGGACCGAGGATGAGGCTGATCAGGACGTAGAAGCGAGTGAAATGACCAGTCCGCATCCAGCGCTGCTACCGTGGGAAATCGGCCGCAAACCCGATCCGCGCCGGATGTGGTGTGACATCGTCAGAGGTGAGGTGCCGGACAAAGTTTGCCAGGATGATGCTTGTGTCTATTGTAGCCTACACGCGTTCGACCGACATCGCTTCGTGCGTTATCTAATCTTGCACTCGCTCAAGCACGCCCTGATTCACGCTCTGCCTCGCTTTACCGGTGCGGATAAGAACCAGATTCGCGGCTATATCTATCCCAACGACGAGACCACCCATGATTTGGCCCTGGTTGATCGTATCGTGGGCGGCTCCGGCTGCCTGTATCTATTGCGTACCAACTGGGGCGCGATCTGGGAGATGACTGGCGAGCTGCTGGATGCAGCACGCCACGAACAGGGGCAATTGCTGCTGCCTTACACTTGCAGTCGCTACAACCGTGATCTGTGCGCGCCGCTGGCTTTTGCCTTTTACGAGTTTATACAGACCTGGGGGGCTTGATGGCTTTCGAGAACACCGAACTGGAAGCAATTTACGCCGAGATCCGCCGACGGCAGGCCGAAGTCGTTCGTCTGTCGCTGGTAGAATTTGGCGATACCGAGTACGCGACGCTATTGGACCTGGCACGGCGCATTGTGCGTGACTATGGGAGTTGGTGGTGGCCACTTGAAAAGCGGAAGCACGCCAAGCTGGTCTTTCTGGCATTCACAATGGCCTTTGTCCGGCGCCACAAATACACCGACGACAACGTCTTTTGGCCCGACTTCGAGCGTGTGTTAGGTTTGAGGCCAATGGAGCGACGATCCCTGGTGATGAATGACTTACTATGGCCCGCCTATCGGGAAGAGGGGCTGGAACGCACCAAAGATGGGCGCGGACGGCGGATCGTTGGAACGCTGGCGGACGAGATGCGTCAGGCTCGCACCTGGGTGACCCAGGCTCGGGATCAGTTTGTCGAATTCTTCAAGTGGTACTACCGCCATTGCCCCCACGAGGAGATCACGCCTGAGCTTATCGAGACTTATCAGAAACAGACGGGGATCCGGCTATTGGTGCTGGACAAGGTGTTGCCTGCCCTTACGCGCGACTGCCAGACCCTGGCTCGCGTTATAGATTACGCCATCGAGAACAGCTTGTATCTGCAAAGCTCGCGTTTGGATGATTATCGTAACGAGGTCATCGACGCTTTGGGATCTGAATACGACCCGGTCCACCTGGGTCTGATCCGTGATCCGCGGACCCTCGTCCAGTTGATCCTGGAGCTTCAGAATCACCGAACCCCGGCCCAGTTTGAACGGGAATTACGTAACAGACGCGGAGGCACGGTGACAATGCCCTGGGGAGAAACCCTAGATGTTCGCACTGCATTAGAACGATGCACTCCCCTTCCTTACGGTATCTAAAGCCTCCACGGCCAAGAATATCGCCTTGTTCCCCACCCTCGCCTGCGCCTGGAGATGCTGGACGACTGGCCCTTTGAGCAAGTTGTGCATTGGCAAGGTGGACGCTTACTGGGTTACAAGAAGCTCTCTCCCTTCCAGGTGACCGTGGGCCGACGCACACTCGAATCCGCTCCTTACTGGTGGTCAAGAGGGGAGCATGTTTACATTTGGATGGGGCAGGTGCCGGTCGGTGAGAAACTGAGTATTGACGGGCGCCTTTGCAGTGACTCGGCCGGCGCTGACTGGCGCATAGCTCTCAAACTAACTCATCGCCCCGGCGAGCAACCGGCTCTCTGCGTCGCGGTTGATCGCTTGGTGCTCTATTACCCAGATCTCCCCCACCGACCAGTGTCCGTCTGGACCAACGCTGGCTACACTTACACCGACAGCTTGCGCGAGGATGGGGTGCGCCGCTTCCATCGCCATGGCGCGTTGGTAATCTCCCTCGAAACCTTTGAGGCTCCCTTCGAGATCGGTGTAACCGTGGATGATGAGACCGTGTTGCATCAGGTCTTTGAGTCGGAACCAGCTTATTTGTTCTCCGTCGCCCGCCGCGAGCGGGTGCAAGCGCGGGGTCAAGCCGAGAGACACGAGCAGAAGCCAGCCCCTGCGTCAGTGTGGTCCCCCTGCCAGAGTCCTATGGTAGCTATACCGTCTATCAAGTCACCTGGGAGGACGCGGACCAGCCCTTTGAGTTGCAGGTGGGATCGGTCCAATGGGCCTTCCAGCGCCGGCGCGAATTCACACCTCTTCTCGGCTCCAGTCCATCGTCACCCCACCTGCGCCTCAAGCCCTATCAATTACAGCGTTTTACCGATGTCACGCTGCGCCTGTATAGCACGCTTGACCTGATGGCATCCGCCCTTACGCTAGAAGTGTGGGATGAAAGTGGGCAATTGGCATCATTTGGCCTTGGGGATTACGTCCAGTCAACCAATACGCCCAACCTATATGACGTGCACGAAACGCTTTGGCAAGAAATCAATCACCTGACCGAAGACAATTGGGGACACTACACCCTCCTCTTTATGCAGGGTGAGACCACTTTGGCCGAGATAAGCTTATCTCTTATCCCACCCATACGTCTGACGTGGGACGCCGAGTCGGTGTACCCTGAAAGTGAATTGATCGCCGTCACCGTCATCACACC
>CAZQDO010000431.1:0-5147 GCA_964592085.1 uncultured Anaerolineae bacterium
GTGAAGCCTGGCGCTATCCTGGAGGTGGGT
Source organism: uncultured Anaerolineae bacterium (assembly GCA_964592085.1). Taxonomy (GTDB): domain Bacteria; phylum Chloroflexota; class Anaerolineae; order VGOG01; family VGOG01; genus CAZQDO01. The sequence continues at coordinate 31 of CAZQDO010000431.1, forward strand.
GACACCTTCGCTTTCGCCGGGCAGGTGGCGCCGACGTTGGCCTCGCGGGTGGACGTGGTGGTCACTTCACCCGGCCAGGTGGTGCGCCAGATTCACGGTCGGGCCAACAAGGTCGGCTACTTCTACGACCCGTCGGACGACTTCACGGTGGACGAGGCCGGGGTGTGGACGGTGGACGTGACCGTGACTCACGATGGGATGACGTCGGCCGGGCCGGTGGACCCGCCGTATCCCACTGGCGGGGTGCTGGGGACGGAGTCGGGCCGCTACGAGTTCTACGTGGTGGATCCGTCGGAGCCCAGAGCGACCGTCCACCTGCCAGAGCCCGGCTGGGTGGAGTTGGAGAACGACTGGGACGTGAAGCCGGTGCAGACACGGGTGCCGGTTCCCGCGGGCTGGACGGACGCGGTGCTGCGCTACACCATCACCATGCCGGGTTGGGTGCTGGAGACGGGGGAGATCTCCCCATCCCTAGGGTACTTCCTGTTCGAGTACGATCCTGAGACGTTGCGAGAGACCTTCCCCAACATTGACCTTCGCCGGCGGCAGGGCTGGTCGCCTGGCCTCTCCGACGAAGTGTTCATCAGCTTCGCAATCTCCGGCAACGACGGCGGAAACCCGGTGCATCGGGCCAACGTGGTGACGCTGCACGGAGAGCAGGTTTTCGTGGAGGACTACGAGGGACTGCAAGAGAGCAAGGAAGCAAGGGAGCGGTGGAACCTGGTGTACCTACCCTTCCTGGCCGCCGTCTGGGACCAGAGCCAGTACAACAGACCGCCCTGGTGTCGGGAGGAACTGGGCGGCAACTGCGCGCCGCCAGTGCCCGAGAAGATGCCGGTGGAGTATATGGACGTGGACGATCCCCACCTGGGTGTGGGGCGGGAGAGATAGTTTCAGGTGCAACGCACTTCGAGCAGCCAGTAAGTGCGTTGCACCTGGCTTGCAGGACAAGGAGGTTGCCATGCGATGGCGTTTGCCAATAGTCGTTTTGATAGCTGGACTGGGCCTCACGTTTGCCAGCGTGCGTGCCCTGCAAACAGTTGAGGTGAGCGGGGTGGTGTTGGACAAAGAGACCGCGCAGCCGGTCGCGGGGGCGACGGTGCGGCAACAGACCACCGCCAATTCCACCACTTCGGGTCCCGATGGCACCTTCACCCTGGGCGGCCTCACTGAGGGCATTTCCGTCACCATCACCGCCTGGGATGAGGGCTATTATCCAGGTGGCGTAGAGGTTGTCCCTCCAGCGACAGGAGCGGTCATCAATCTCACGCTCCACCCCGCCGGTGACAACCCAGACCACGAGTGGCTCACCTCCATGCCTGATCCGGACGATCCCATCGGTTGCGGGCATTGCATGGTAGCCTTTCCGGATTGGGTGAACAACGCCCACGCCCAGTCGGCCGTCAACCCGCGCTTCTTCTCCATGTACAACGGCACGGACACCACCGGCCAACCCAACGTGGCACCGGGCTACAAGCTGGACTTCCCCAACACGGCCGGAATCTGCGCCACCTGTCACGCGCCCGGAGCGGCGGCCAATGAGCCTTTCACCACCGACATGAACGAGCTGGAGGGGGTTGAGACCCAGGGGGTCTTCTGCGATTTCTGCCACAAGGTCGGGTACGCCTATCTGGATCCGACGACGGGCTTGCCCTATCCCAACGTGCCGGGGGTTATGCTGACCCGTCTATACCGTCCTCCCTCTGATACCCACATGTTCTTCGGTCCCTTCGATGACGTGACCCGGCGGGTCAGCTATCTTGAGCTGGAGAAGCAGAGCCAGTTCTGCGCTCTCTGCCACCAGTTCAGCTTCTGGGGCACACCCATCTACGAATCCTTCAGGGAGTGGCTGGAGAGTCCCTACCCGGATATGGGCATCCAATGCCAGGGCTGCCACATGAAGCCCATCGGCGTGGACTACTTCGTCTTCCCGGAGAATGGGGGGCTGATCCGCGATCCGCAGACCATCGCCTCGCACCTCCAGCCCGGCGCGGCCGACGTGGAGCTATTACAAAACACGGTGAGCATGACCATTTCGGCCCAGCAGGTGGTAGACGTCGTGCGGGTTACGGTGAGCATCACCAACACCCAGGCCGGCCACCACGTGCCCACCGACTTCCCAGGCCGCCACATGATCCTGGTGGTGCAGGCAACGGACGATCAGGAGCAGGACTTGACCCAGGTGAGTGGCCCCGAGGTACCCGACTGGGGCGGCGACGTGGCTGGAGAGCCGGGCAAGGCTTTCGCCAAGGTGCTGCGCGACCTGAACACCGGCGAGGAGCCGACGGCTGCCTACTGGAATCCCACTGTCATTGTCAGTGATAACCGCATTCCGGCCTTTGGGGTGGACACGTCGGTCTATGAATTCGTGGCGCCGCCAACAGGCCCGGTGAACGTCGAGGCCACGCTGATCTTCCGCCGGGCCTTCTGGGAGCTTATGGAGGCCAAGCGGTGGGATAGCACGCCGGACATCGTGATGGAGCAGGAGATAGTAACCAGTAATCAGTGATCAGTGACCAGCCACTGTTATCACGTTAAGGTGCAACGCACTTCGGCTGAAAAAGTGCGTTGCACCTTGAAAACTGGAGTCAATGCAAGCTTGATGTAACTCGTGTTCAGTGTTATAATCATACTGGATTTGAAATCCAGTACGTGGGCGCTGGAGCCCACCCTACATGCCAGCCAAGAGCGCCCGCGCTCGTTTGAGGTTGGCTTTTTTTGTTAGGATCGGACAGGAGGCGAGGTCTGTCTGCTGAGCAAGCAGGCAAGCGGCAGGAGGCAGAACAATGCATTGGCAGTACAACCCTTACGTGTTACCTTTGGTCATAACAGCAGCCATATCGGCCACCATCGCGTTCTTCGCCTGGCGACGCCGCCCTGCCCCCGGTGCCATGCCATTAGTATTCCTCATGCTGGCCGTATGCGAGTGGTCCCTGGGGTACGCGGTGGGCATGGCCAGTGCTGACTTGCCAGCCAAAGTCTTTTGGGCCAAAGTCCAGTACTTTGGCATCGTCAGTGTGCCCATCATGTGGTTGTTCCTTGTGCTCCAATACACGAATCTGGAAAGGTGGCTGACGCGCCGTAACCGGATCCTGTTGGCAATGATGCCCCTTCTCACGCTGCTGCTCGCCTGGACTAACGAGAGCCACGGTCTGGTCTGGAGCGGCATCAGATTGGACACCAGCGGTTCGTTTTCGGTGCTATACTTGAGTTATGGTGCGTTTTTCTGGGTGTGGGTGAGTTATTCTTATTTGTTGGTCTTGCTTGGCTCCATCCTGCTTCTCCAGGCGGCTGTTCGTTCACCGCATCTGTATCGCCGACAGGCCGTCGCTTTGCTGATTGCAACGCTGGCACCGTGGGTGGGAAACGTGCTGCGAGTCTCAGGCCTGAATCCCTTTCCCCATCTGGATCTGACCAACTTCGCCTTCACCCTGTCAGGTCTGGTGGCCGCCTGGGCTCTGTTTCGCCTTCGCCTGTTAGACATCGTGCCGGTAGCGTACGACGCCGTTATCAAAAGCATGGACGATGGGGTGATCGTGTTGGACGCGCAGAACCGGATCGTGGACATCAACCCGGCTGCAGGACACATCTTTGGCCACTCGACCTCAGAGGCCATTGGGCAACCGGCTGCCCGGATATTATACGGTCCACCCGGCTTGTTGGAACGCTACCGCGACGCGACAGAGGCGCAGGCAGAGATCATCCTGGGTATAGGTGAAGCACGGCGCACCTTTGACCTGCACATCTCGCCCCTTTATGACCAGCACGAGCGACTGACTGGCCGGCTGATTGTCTTGCGTGACTTCACCGAGCGCAAACGGGCAGAGGAAGCGCTTCAAAAGGCCCACAACAACCTGGATTTTCGGGTAAGGGAACGCACCGCCGACTTGATGGTGGCCAATGAACAACTGCAGCGAGAAATCACTGAGCGCAAGCGGATGGAGGAAGCGCTGCAGCGCAGCAAGAGGGAATGGGAGAACACCTTCCATGCCATATCTGACTGGGTTAGCCTCTTGGACCTGGAGAGGCGAATAATGCGCACCAATGCCATGGGAGAAGAGTGGGGGGGGATGACCCTAACAGAAATGGTCGGCCAGATTTGTTGCAAATTGGTTCATGGTGCCGAAAAGCCAATCCCCGGATGTCCCTTGCAGAAGATGCTCCACACCCGACGGCGAGAGACCGTAGAGATCCAGGTGCCAGGCGAGGACCGCTGGTTGATGATCACAGTAGACCCGGTGATGGACGAGGATGGGAACCTGGTTAGCGCGGTGCACATCGCCCGTGACATCACCGAACGCAAGCGAGCGACGGCGACACTACAAGAATACTCGGAGCGGCTTGAAGAGATAGTGGACGAGCGTACCAAGGAGCTCCGAGAGGCTCAGGAGCAACTCATCCGCCAGGAGAAGCTGGCTATCCTCGGCCAACTGTCCGGCGGGGTGGCCCATGAGCTGCGCAACCCTCTGGCGATGATCTCCACCGCCGTCTATTTCCTCAGACTGACTCATCCCGATGCCGACGAGATCACCAGGGAGTACTTGGAGATGATCGCCGCAGAGGTTCGCAAGTCCGACAGGATCATCTCCGACTTGCTGGACTTCTCGCGCACCAGGCCCCCCGCCAGGGAAAGGGCAGCGGTCTCGGAGTTGGTAGCCGCGGTGTTGAAGAAACGAACTCCGCCGGAGGATGTGGAGGTGACCACCCAGATCGTCTCTGACCTGCCTCCTGTGTACGTAGATCCCTACCAGGTGGAGCAGGTGCTGGCTAACCTGATCACCAACGCCTACCAGGCCATGCCGGAAGGCGGGTTCCTGACCATTAGCGCCCGGGTGGAGAAAGGGCAGGTGGCTCTTTCCGTAGCCGACACGGGTGTGGGCATCCCTGAGGAGAACATGGCCAAGCTCTTCGAGCCGCTGTTTACCACCAAGACCAAAGGGCTTGGGCTGGGGCTGATGGTGGTCAAGACCCTGGTGGAAGCCAATGGAGGGAATGTCGAGGTACAAAGTCAAGTGGGGAGGGGGAGCACGTTTACAGTAAGGTTGCCAGTGGTGGAGTGACCGGGTGCATTTCAGTTTTTTGGAAAACGGGGCATAATAGCTCCTGAGCAACCCATA
>CAZQDO010000432.1:0-1135 GCA_964592085.1 uncultured Anaerolineae bacterium
TCAACTCAAAGTAAGTGACGGCTCAACTCAAAAGCGTTTCTAGTAAGCGGTGTGTCTTCCAGACGAGGGGCACACCGCTTTGACTTGCGCGGAAAGAGATTCCTCCTATACACTATAGGTGTCAAGTTTGATCTGGCATATCACTCAGTGAAGGAGGAATCTCATGGTTGAGTATACCACCAATCCGACCGCGTCGCAACTGGGCGACGCTCTGCTGGTTCGGCCCCCAGTAGGTGGATCGGTCGGTATCGAGCAGGCTCTTCATCGTCACGAAGAGCTGATCCACGCTGTCATTCGGCGGGAGGGAGGCGGCTCGCTGACCTATGAAGAGGCTCTTCAAGCCGGGCGCATTGGTCTCTGGGGAGAGCTTGCCGAAGACCTGGACGAAGCCGTCGAGCAGGCCTTGATCCGCGAGGCTCTGTTCACTGTCCTCTCTCAACTTCCTCACCGTCTGCGTCAGGTGACGGTGGCTCGCTATGGCCTGGATGGTCACCCCCCTCGCACCTTGCGGCAACTGGGCGCCCAACTTGGTCTCCCCCACGAGCGCATCCGCCAACCTCAGCAGGACGCTCTGGCCTGGCTGCGCCACCCTGCCCACTCTTTGCCTCTCCGTCAACTCTTGGACAAGAACACCGCTGCCGACTATCGCCAGGCCCTGGCCCTCAACGCTGCCCTGCGCCGAGCACGAAGGAGGACCAGATGACTCAGGAACAGAAGCCCACCGCCAACCAGAAACGATCTGCCAACGAGAAAGCTCTGGCCCGTTTCGCTCTCCCCAACCTTTGGTCGCGTCTGCCCCTGAGCTTCCCGCTCGATCCTGACCTGCCATCGTCTCCCAAACCTCGCTACCGCTCTCACTACCGCTATCTGGGACCCGAAGGCCTGGATGACCCTCACTCTCTGGAGACCCTCTCCCCCTTCGACATCGCCCTACGCCTCATAGACTACTCCAACCTGGAACGTCTCCTGGCGGCCCGCATCTACGTCGCCTCGGCCAAAGGGCAAGTCCCCTTTCACCCCGTGTCCATGTTCCTGTTGCGTGTCTACCGCCGTGAGCACAATCTCTCCCGCCACGAAACCCTGCGCATCCTCAAGAGCCAGGACGGCCGTGAGTTGCGTCGTCGCTTGGGGTTCG
>CAZQDO010000432.1:1235-5142 GCA_964592085.1 uncultured Anaerolineae bacterium
GTAGACATCCGCGCCGATCGAGGGGACAAAGACCCCCAAGTCCAGTTGGCCAGGGGCTACGACGACAAGGGCTATCCCCTGTGTCCCTTCGGCTACGTCATGCACTCCCATGGCCACGACTACCGCCGACGTCTCACCAAATGGCGCTGTGCCAAAGCCTGCCTCAAGAACTCAGAACGCCCCGTGCCGGATTGCGACTACCTCAAGAACCACTACAAGCACGGCTACACCACCACCGTGGGCCGTACCCAGGCCGACGGCACCGCCCGCTTGGCCCGCGAGATTCCCTATGGCAGTCCGACCTGGAAGAAGCGCTACCACCGTCGCAATTCATCTGAAAGCCGCAACAGCGTCCAGCAACGCTTGGGCCTGAAACGCCTCCCGGTACACGGCTCACCACGGAGCTACTCCCAGGTTCTGCTGGGAGATTTCGTGGCCACTCAGCGCACCCTGGTCCGCCTCGTCCGAGAGGCCACCACGCTTCGGCAGGATCGGGCGGCATAGCCTGAGGATCAACTTACGGAATGCTCCTGCCGTACCCCATCAGGTACTAGACCCACTGGGTCATTGCCCCCTGCCTGCTATCCGCTCCCACCCCCTTCCCCAACTCCATCTCGCCGTCTTGTTGCCTCCCTCTCCCACTACATCTGCCAACCCTTCCCTCTATTGCCACTACTCCTGCCCCTCATCTTCCCTCACCCGCTGCGAAAGCCCATTTTGAGTTGGGCTGGACAAAAGCGACTGGATAGGATATAATGCGGAAGACTTCCACAGCACAGACACGTCTTTGCTGTCATCGTTCGAGCCCGCCTGGGCGCAAACCCTGATAAGGAGGAAAATGGCATCATTCACAGCCGTCGTTACAGCAGCAATTCACAAATTCACAGCTACTTAAGGAGGATACCAATGCGTGGCAGATACACGCTATTACTCGTCGTCGTGGGGCTGGCTCTGGTTTCGGTGTGGGCCACATTGGCTACGCCTGGGCGGAGAACGTGGGGTGGATTCACTTCAAGGGCACGGGGGCCGTTGCCTACAACGTCGCGACCAGCTATCACCCCATAGACCTCGGCGATGCGCCGGGCCCGAACTATCCGACGCTGCTGGCGAGCACGGGAGCGAGTCACGTCCTGGGAAGCGACGTGTACCTGGGCGCCTGCGTGGACGCAGAGGAGGACGGCCAACCCTCGGCAAGTGCCGACGGCGATGACATGACCACGGGCAGCACGGTTTTCGGCGCCTGCGCGGGCAATGACGACGAGGACGGCGTGATCTTCTTCACCAGCGTGTTGCGCATCGGCGAGACGGCGAACGTGGACGTGGTGGCCAACGCCCCCTGCGACCTGAACGCGTGGATTGACTTCAATGCCGACGGCGACTGGGCGGATGCCGATGAGACCATTTTCTCGGGCCAGTCCCTGATGGCCGGCACCAACAGCCTGAGCTTCGCGATCCCTGAGACAGCGGTCGTTGGCGACACCTACGCCCGCTTCCGCTGCACCACCGACGGCGCGGTGGGCTTCACCGGCCCGGCATCGGACGGTGAGGTGGAGGACTACCAGGTTACGATCCAGGTCACGACGCTCTGCCTGGCCGATCTTGATGGTAACTGGTGGGTGAACACCGCTGACTTGAGCATCCTGATCTCGCAGTGGGGAGAATGCCCGGGTTGTGTAGCCGATCTTAATGGTAATGGATGGGTGAACACGTCTGACCTGAGTATCTTCATTTTGCAGTGGGGGGAGTGCCCTTGATTCCCAGCTCCCTATCGTGGTCTATCTTGATGCCGACAAAACCTGCACCGCCGCCTTCGGCTATCCCGTGGGCGGCATCGTGGTGACGGTGGACAGGGTGGAGTTGGTTGTGCCGTGGCTGGCCTCGCCGCTCTCGCGGTTGCGCTGGTCAGGAGGCATAGAAACATCTGAGGATAAGGAACAATGAGGATGAATATAAAAAGGTTCGGGCTGATTTTGATGACGCTGACCCTGGCGGGGGTGGCGCTGACTCTGGCCGTGCTGCTTCTTACCGGGGTGCCTGTCCTGGCAGACCCTGGAACGACCTACTACGTGAACGCTGCCACGGGGAATGACGGGGCCACCGGGGGACTGGGAGATCCCTGGAAAACCATCAGCCACGCGGTGGCTACTGTGCCGGCTGGTGTCCTGGGCGACCCCAACATCATCAGTGTGGCAGCAGGTCTCTATGACGTCACGAACAATGGAGAAACGTTTCCCATAACCTTCACCAACAATTATGTCAGCCTGGTTGGTGCAGGGGCGGGGACCACGACCGTGGATGGGGAAGGCACATCAGACATATTCCACATCGCTGCCACTGGCATCACCATTGAGGGTTTCACCATCAAGAACGCCTCGGAGGACGGGGTCGAAGCCAACATCGGTGGGTTCACCATTCGAGACAACACCTTCTCGGACGTTGACTTCGGGGTCTACCTGGAGATTGGCGAGACCCTCTCCGGCACCTACGTCGTCACCGATGTGGCGATCATCAGCAACACGCTCACCGTCACGGACACGGGGGTTGGGATGGACATCTATCTGTATGGTGATGACACAGCCTCCACCGTCGTCATCAGTGATGTGAGCATCTTGAGCAATACCTTCACCGTGCTATCCAGCACCACCGACTACAACGGCGTCAGCATTTACGACATCTGGGTAGAGTATCTCAATGGCGGACAGGTCACGGTGGGCGACATCATCATCTCCGCCAACGAGTTCTACAGCGGCTACGATGGGATTGACATCTTTGAGGGGGACTACTTCGGCGGCTTCGAGTACCTGACCGATACCATCGTCACGGTGGGCGATATCATCATCACTGACAATGTTCTCGAAGGCCAGGCCGACACCGGCATAGAGGTTGAATGCTACGAAGCCGGCTTCTGGTATGGCACGACTGTGGGGAACTTCGGCCACCTGGTGATCAATGACAACGACATAGCGAACACCGGCGACGACGGCATTCAGGTTCTCCAGCACACCTACGCATACGATTTCTACGACGATGCTTCCCTTACGCTGGGCAACGTCTGCGTCGAGGGCAATGAGGTGTTGGATAGCGGCGACGAAGGTATCGAGTGGTGGGAGTGGTATGCCTCCGGCCTGTACGACACCGCCTCAGTAACCACCGGGCAGGTGTCCATTCTAAGTAACACCCTAGATGCCGACCACTTTGGCATTTATGGCGGGTACTGGGACTTCGGTGAGGGGATGTTTGGTAGTGCGCAGGCCACTGCTGGCGATCTCCGCATAATGAGCAACACCATCACTGCCGGGGGAGTAGGTATCAATCTTGACTACGAGCGCGTCGGCTGTTTCGCGTATACCGATACCGTCACCACTCTGGGAGATGCGTATATCACGGGCAACGTGATTAGTAGCACGGACCACAGCGTCTATATTGATTACTACGAATTTGTTGCTAACCTCATGGATGGGAACGCACAACTGCTCATGGGCGACATCCACATCCAGGATAACGACATGTCGAGTGACTTCGACGGGGTGTATATCAACTATGAGTTGGAAGAAGTGTGCTACGGCATGGTTGACCAGGCCTATGCCGAGTTGCCCGACTATGTCATCACCGACAACACCTTCAACGTAACCTGGGATGGGATACACCTCGAGACCTGGGAGAACCCCGCGTACATCTACGACAACTCCACCTGTGACTTTGGCGGTGCTTTGATAGACCATAACATCTTCAACGACCAGGACGTCGGCATGGACCTCGGCGTACTCTTCGATTACGTCGATTTTTCCTGGGATAGCAATGACAACAGCATCACCTTGATTGGCCCTGTCACCGTCACCAATAATGAGTTCCACGACCTGGAGCACGTGGCCGTCGGCATCTACTACGGCGATTGGCCCTTTGCCGA
>CAZQDO010000433.1:0-5129 GCA_964592085.1 uncultured Anaerolineae bacterium
GAATAACATCTTCCAGGTCTGATAGTGAGGTCAGCAGGATCACCGGGATGTCCTTGAGTACCTCGTCCTGTTTGAGCGCGTGACACATCTCATAGCCATTCATCACTGGCATCATGATGTCGCTGATGATGAGAGACGGCCTACGCTCATGCGCTACAGTGAGTCCCTCTTTCCCATTGGCCGCGGTCATAGCGCTGTAACCATGCTCCTCGAGCAAATACTTGAGCATCGCAGCCTGGGTCGGGCTGTCCTCGACGATCAAGATAGAGTATTTCATAAATGAATCTCCCTCCCAAATCATCGCGAGCAATCAAAGCATAGTCAGTGACACACGATGCCATTTCACACGCGGCACATCACTTATCATGTCTCACTCATCGGCAGTGTGAAATAAAACGTCGAACCCTGGCCCCATTCCGACTCGACCCAAATACGCCCACCGTGGCACTCCACGATTTTCTTGCAGATAGCAAGGCCGGCGCCGGTGCCGGGATACTCCCGTCTGTCATTCAGGCGCTGAAAGATGATGAAGATGCGCTCGGTGTACTCAGGGTCTATCCCAATGCCGTTGTCTTGCACTGAGAACAACCACACGCTATCCGTGCTTTCCATACCGATGTGGACCTCCGGCGGTTCATCGCTGCGAAACTTGATCGCGTTGTCTATCAGGTTCTGGAACAACTGCACCAACTGTTCAGCGTCCCCCCTCACAGTCGGCAAGGGATCGTAGGTCACCACTGCGTGGTTCTCCTCAATCGCCATTTGCAGATTGGCAAGTGCCCGCTTAAGTACAGCCTCGCAGTCAATCGGTTCGAAGGTCTTACCTCGCGTGCTCAGCCGGTAATAGTTCCGCAGGTCATTGATCAGTTGCTCCATCCTGATCACACCCTCCATAGCATAGGCAATGAACTCATCGGCGTCGGAATCGAGTTGGCCCTGGTAGCGTCGCGCCAGTAGCTGCACGTAGCTGGCAACCATGCGCAAGGGCTCTTGCAGATCGTGCGAGGCAATGTGGGCGAATTGCTCGAGATCCTTGTTAGAGCGCTCCATCTCTGCCAACGCTTGCTTCAAGTTCTCCTCCGCCCGCTTACGCTCGGTGATTTCGCCACGGAGGGCAGCCGTCCTGTCCCTCACCCTTTCTTCAAGTTGTTCGTTGAGGCTTTGCAGCTCACGCTGCACCTTGATCAGTTCGCGGTTTTGCTGAACAGCGCTCTCGTACGTGGAAAGGAGGAGGCTCAATATCTGCTGACGGTCGGAAGTAATGGTATATGGTTTTCCCAGATAAGTGATTTCCAACGCTTTTGCTGGCTCTTTACGTTCCTTCTGGGCCGGAGTTGCCAGTACACGTTCGACTTTGCGCAAGACAACGTCATCCGCGCATGGCTTGGTAAGATAATAATCTGCCCCCGCTTGGAGCCCTCGAATCACGTCTTCCAGATCGGATAGTGATGTGAGCAATATAACTGGGACATCGGTGAGCGCCTGGTCATCTTTGATCGCACGGCACATCTCATAGCCGTCCATTACAGGCATTACAACGTCGGCCAGGATCAGAGCGGGCTTGTACGTGCGTGCTGCGGCGAGACCCTCTTTCCCATCAGCAGCGACCGTGACCTCGTAACCATGCGCCTGGAGCAAACGCTGTAGCCATTCGGCCTGTGTTGGGCTGTCCTCGACAATCAAGATGTGGCTGTTCATGACACTTTCAGCTCCTCACGTCTGCTAAAGGTCGCGGGTGGACGCCGGCCAGGACCTTGACCTTGGACACCAGCTCCTGTCCCCAGTCACCATTCTCCTCGCTACCCAGGCCGGCCGGCTTGGCCACCACGTCCAGCGCGCCAGCTTTCATGGCCTCAAATGCCACGTTCAGCTCCGGCGAGTCTGCGTGGGCGGTGACGATGAGGATGGGCGTGGGACGTTGAGCCATGATGCGCCGCGTGGCCTCTAGCCCATTCATGTCGGGCATGACCACGTCCATGGTGATCAGATCGGGCTGTAGTTGCGCCGCCATCTCCACTGCACGGCGACCGTTCATTGCCTGCCCCACCACTTCGATTTCAGGGTCCTCTTCCAGCAGATAGACCAGCAATTGCCGTGCCGTGGGCGAGTCTTCGACGATTAGCACTCGAATCATGGTGTCACCATCCTTTGTCTGAGACAGTGATGCGTATGGCGCGATCTGTCACCTCGTCTCCCTTTCACCGCGTCACGCGAGCTGCCACCAACTCCACCAGCCGGCCACCGATTTGCTGCAGGGCCAGTATCTCTGTCGCCGCACCCAGGGCGATGGCCTCTTTGGGCATGCCGAAGACGACGCAAGTGGCTTGATCCTGAGCGATGGTGCAACTGCCAGCATCGTACAGCGACTTGAGGCCCTGGGCACCGTCGCAACCCATGCCGGTGAGAAGCACTGCCACCACCGCCGCGCGGTAGCTCTGGGCCGCCGATTCGAAAAGCACCGTTACTGAAGGACGATGACCATTCACCGGCGGATCGTCCCGCAACCAGACCCGTCCGGTCTGCTTCACCAGCAAGTGCTGACCATCTGGGGCCACGTAGACTATGCCCGGTTGTAGTCGCTCGCCATGCTCAGCTACCTTGACCGTCAACGGTGTGGTCCCGTTCAGCCAGCGGACGAGCCCCTCCACGAAGCCAGGACTGATGTGCTGCACCACCGCCACTGGCACCGCCAGGTCGGCTGGGAGCTGACTGAGGATGGCCTGCAAGGCCGGTGGGCCGCCGGTGGAAGCGCCGATGGCGATGAGGCGCACCATGCCAGGAGATGGCCGAGGACCTTGCCGACCAGGAGGTGGTGCTGCCGTTTCCTTCTGCAACCAGGGACGGCGACGGACCACCTTGACATCGGCCATGGCCTTCACCTGGAGGATGAGTTGCTCCGCCTCGGGATCGGTGTCAGGTAACCCATGAGGCTTGCCTACTACCATCAGCGCGCCGGCCTCCAGGGCCTTGAAGCTAATCCCTAGCTGCTCATCGGACAGGGTGCTGGTGAGCACCAGGATGGGACGCGGCGATTCGGCCATGATACGGCGGATGGCGTCGAAGCCGTTCATCTTGGGCATCTGGACATCCATGGTGATGATGTCTGGTTGCAGCTTGTGACACAGGGTAACGGCGTGCTCCCCATTGTAGGCCTCACCCACCACCTGCAACTCCGGATCGCTTTCCAGAATGGCCCGGATGAGGTAGCGCAATGTCGGTGAGTCATCTACTATGAGAACGCGAATCATACGTCTGTCTCCTCGTCTCCCCCTCCCCTTGGTCACCCAATCAGCCGCTCGATGGTCTCCAAAAGCACGTGCTGGTCAAAGGTGCCTTTGGTGATGTAGGCGTCGGCGCCAGCCTCCAGGCCGCGGATCTTGTCCTGCGGTGATTCCAGAGAGGTGACCAGTACCACCGGCAATTCCTGGTACTGCTCGTCGGTCTTCACCTTCTCTGTGAGGATGAAACCGTCCATGCGCGGCATAGCGACATCGGCCACGACCGCATCCAGAGGCTCGCTCCGCACCAGAGCCCAGGCTTCTTCACCGTCAGCGGCCACCAAAACCTGGTAGCCGGCGTTCTCCAGGATGTTTTTCTCCAGGGTGCGCGGGGTGATGGAATCGTCCACCACCAGCACACGGCGACGGCGCACCTCCTGCACCTCAGCCGGCAAGCGGACGGCGACGGCCGGGCCAACCTGGGCCGACTTCATCAGGTCGGCCACGTTGAGGATCATCACCACCTGGCCAGTGCCCAGGATGGTAGCCCCGGCCACGTTGCGGACCCGGCTCAGTTGGCGACCCAAGCTCTTGACCACCACCTCCTGGGTGCCCTGGGGACTGTCCACCCGGAAGGCGACCCGCCTCTCGGCCACGCCCAGCACAACCACTGGGATCTTCTCGCCAGGAGCCAGCATCTCTTCAGTCTGGGGCAGCTCCAACACCTGGGCCAGGGAGACCAGTGGCAAGGGCCGTCCGTTGATGCTGATGGCCGGTTTGCCCTCGATGCGGCGCACACTGGCCGCCTCCACTCGCAGGATGCGCTCCACGGTCGTGGTGGGCACCGCCACTGTCTGACCTGCCACCTCCATCAGCAGCACATGGCTGGTGGCCATGGTGAGAGGCAAGGTCAGAGTAAAAGTGGTGCCCAGGCCAAGAGCTGTCTCCACTTCGACCAGGCCATGCAGCCGCTCCAGGTTCTGGCGCACCACGTCCAGCCCCACCCCCCGGCCGGAGAGGGCCGTGACCTGGGGCAGAGTAGACAGGCCAGAGCGGAAAATGAACTGCATCGCCTCCTGGTCGTTCAGGCCGGCCGCCTGTTGCGCCGTCAGCAGACCTTGTCCCACAGCCGCCCGCCGCACGGCCTGCACGTCAACCCCCGCCCCATCATCGGCTACCTCCAGGACGATGGTATTCCCTCTCTGAGCAGCCTGCAGGCGGATGGTGCCCCGTTGGGGCTTGCCTGCCGCCTCCCGTCGGTCAGGCGGCTCGATGCCATGATCCATGGCGTTGCGCAAGAGATGGGTCAGGGGATCTTTCATGGCTTCCAATACCTGGCGGTCCACCTCGGTATCTGTCCCGACCACCTGCAGGATCACTTCTTTGCCCTGCTCGCGGGCCAGGTCGCGCACCATGCGGGGGAAGATGTCAAAGAGGGTGGCAATGGGCAACATTCGCATCTGGCGCACGCCATCCTGTAAGCTGTCAGTGAGGAGGGCCAGATGGCGGTAGTCGCTGGCAAAACTGCGGAAAAGGTCGTTCATCTCGACACGGAGGGCCTTGAGGCACTCTTCGTTGCTGACCAGGAAGTCCAGCAAGGGGGCCACATCTCGGTCGTGGCCATTCTGGCGCTGCAAGCGTTTGTGGTGAGTGCGAACCCTCTGCCAACTTTTCTCCCAGGGAATCAAGCACTGCAGTAGGGCTTGCAGTTCGGCCAACCGCTGCTCGGTGCGCATGCGGGCCACCAGGAGTTCGCCCATGCCATCCATCAGCACGTCCATCTTGGTCGTGGCCACGCGAATGGTTTCCTCTTGCGGAGACACGATGACACGGTGAGGGGCTGACTCGGAGAGGGGGAGAGGGGGAGATGGGGAGACGGGGAGACGGGGAGACACGGTGACTTTTTCATCT
>CAZQDO010000434.1:0-5123 GCA_964592085.1 uncultured Anaerolineae bacterium
AGGAAGGCCTGATCATCGACCTGGAGGGTCTTCCCAGCGGCGCAGATGCTTCGGTGACGGGCTTCGCCGCCGGCGTGGCCTACGACGACTGGGGATACCTCTTCGTGGGCGTCGCCGCCACTGGCGAATGGAGCGCCTACGCCCCTGTGCTCGAGCAGATGCTGGACAGCGTCCAGTTCATGGAGTAGCCTCGGCCATCCGCGCTGCAAGGGTAGATCAAGTCAGCAGCGATCAAAAGAGCAAGGGCACGGCATCTCGTGCCCTTGCGTCGTTCTGAGACCTCTCCCGTCCGCCCCCTGACGAGCGGATCACAGGTACCACTATCGCTCAGCAGGCGCACTGCGGCAAGGAGGTGCCGGAGCACAGGTCACTGCTTCTCGTAGACCTTACCTTCCTGCGCTGGCGGCCTAACCCGCCCCACCACGCCGGCCACGACGATGATGGTCAGCACGTAGGGTGCCGTCTGGAGGAACTCGGGCGGCAATGGGACGTGGATGAAGGGCAACAGCGGTTCGATAATCTGCATCTTCACTTGCAGGGCATTGGCGAAGCCGAAGAGGAGGGCGGCCACAAAGCCACCGATGGGGTTCCAGTTCCCGAAGATCATCGCGGCCAGCGCGACAAACCCCTGGCCACGGGTCATGCTATCCTCGAAGGTGCCCACCTGACCCAGAGAGAAGTAGGCCCCGCCGACGCCGGCGATCAGACCGCCGATGATGACGCTGATGTAGCGCATGCGGTTGACGTGGACCCCCACGGTGTCGGCTGCTCGAGGGTGCTCCCCGCAGGCACGCATTCGCAGCCCCCAAGGGGTGAAGAAGACGACATAGTTCACAGCCACCAGCAGGATGAGCATGATGAAGGTCGTGGGCTGATTCTCGAAAAGGATCGGGCCTACGATAGGGATATCCGCCAGCAGCGGGATGCGCAGAGCATCAAAGTGACCAGGGGTGCTCAAGCCCGCCGGCTCCAAGACCCGGAGGTTCAGGAAGCGGGTCGCGCCCACGGCCAAAATGTTGATTACCGTGCCGCCGACGATCTGATCCACTTTGTACTTGATGGACAGCACGGCGTGGACCCACCCCATCAATCCCCCAACCAGAGTAGCCGCGATCAGGCCTATCCACAGGTTGTCGAAGATGGCGGCGAAGGCCACCCCCGCGAAGGCGCCGAAAAGCATCATGCCCTCGATGGCGATGTTGATGATGCCCGATCGCTCGCACAGGAGCCCGCACATGGCTCCCAGGGTCAGGGGGGTGGCTGCACTCAGGGTAGCCTGGATCATGCCAGGTAGGTTCAGAGTGGTGCCGCTGGTCATCCACACCAGGAATGCGAACGCTGCCAAGACGGCGAGTCCCAAGGTTAACCATGCTCGTAGGGCAGCAAAGCCACGATAGAGGCGCAGTCCCGCCATGAAAAGGCAGGCGACCCCCATCAAGTACAGCGTTGGCTGGGATGACAAGGAGAACAGTGTACCCAGCATCTGGTCCGTGAAGGTGGCCTGGTCACCAGCCTGCGTCCCAAAGGCCCCCAGTATGATGATGCCACCCCCCACCAGCAACATCAAGATAGTCACCAAGATGTCTCGCCAGCTGATGCCAGGTGCTGCGGAAGCGCTTGCAGTTCGCGCCTGGACTGCCATATCTTCCTCCCCTACGCCCCCCAACCCCGCGAGAAGACGGCCATTTCGGCCTCGATCTCTTCACGGCGTCGTTCGCGGAAGCGGTAGATGGCCCGAATGATCGCCGGCGCAGCGATAAACACGATCACCAGCGCCTGGACGATTTGCACAATCTCGGTGGGTACGCCAGCCACCGACTGCATGCGGGCCGCCCCGGCTCTCAGGATGCCGAAGATGATGGCCGCTGCCACGACGCCTGTAGGGTGGCTCTTGCCCAACAAGGCCAGAGCTATGGCGTCGAAGCCATACCCTGCCCGGAAGCCAAGCGCAACGTTGCGGCTGATGCCCAACCCTTGGCTCACCCCCGCGAGGCCCGCCAGACTACCACTCAGGAACATAGCCAGCACATAGGTCCTGGGTACACTTATGCCGCCGTAGCGGGCTGCCTGGGGATTGGCCCCCACCGTCCTGAACTCGTAGCCCCAGGTGGTCCTGAACAGGAACCAGCCGGTCACTCCCGCTGCCACCAGGGCCAACGGGAACCCCCAATGAACCGTGACGGGATGATCCAGGAAGCGGGGCAGGTAGGCACTGGGCGCGATCTCCTGGGTACGACAGGTCCCCTGAACAGCCTCCAGCGGCCCACACAGTAGCCACTCGCTCAGGCGGAAGGAGATGTAATTGAGCATGATGGTCGTGATCACCTCGTGCGCACCGGTTCGCGCTCGCAGGAAGCCGGCGATAGCCGACCAGAGACCTCCAGCTAGTGCGCCCACCATGATGGCTAGCGGCAAGTGGATGATCATGGGCAATCCCGTGAAAGAGAAGCCGACGACCACCGCAGCCACCCATCCGACGCCGATCTGCCCCTCAGCGCCGATGTTGAATAGTCCAGCCCGAAAGCCTAGGGCCACAGCCAGCCCGGCAAAAATGTAGGGCACTGACTGCACCATGCTGTCGCTAGGGCCACGAACCGCCCGCAGGATCGGATCTAGCCCTTCACCGCCCAGAGAGCGGCCGATGGCCTGCACAATATCAAGAGGATTGCCGAAGGCTCCCTCGTACAGAGCCCCGTAGGCACGTGCCACGTTGGCAAAGGCGACCCGCAGAGCCTCAACAATCCGCCCAGCAGCCAGAGCCTGATACACGGCCTGCTCGGTGAGCATGATCACCAGCGCACCGATGACCAGAGCGGTGACAATAGATAGCAAGGGAATCGCTAGGTCCCGCAATCGAGCACCCAGCCAGGGGCGCATCCAGCTCCATCCACCGCGGGGAAGGGAGAATAGGGCCAAGGCCACCAAGCCTATGAGCACTGTGATGGGCCACAACCCGAGAGCTATCAGTAGAAGCAGAACCAACCACTTGCTGAACAAGACGGCCAAGCCGACCAACGCCACCAGCGACACCAGCCGGATCCACAAGGGCAAGGCGGCGATTCGCTGAGTGAAACCGGAAGTCCGCTCCTCAGCCACCGGTCACCTCCACCTTCTCTTCCTCGAGCCTCGCCCCGGCCATCATCAAGCCCAACTCCTCGCGGGTCACCTTGCCGGCATCGAGGGTGCCCACGATCCGGCCCTCGTACATTACGGCGATACGATCCGACAGAGCCATGATCTCATCCAGTTCCACTGAGACCAGAAGCACGGCTACCCCGTGGTCGCGCTTTTGCACGATCTGGCGATGGATATACTCTATCGAACCCACATCTAGCCCCCGCGTCGGTTGCGCGGCGATCATCAGCTTGATGGGGCGGGAGAACTCGCGGGCCACGATCAGCTTCTGCTGGTTGCCGCCAGATAGCGTCTGAGCCGGAAGGATGATGCTGGGGGTACGCACATCGAACTCTTTCACCACGCGGTCGGCGTATTCGTAGACCTCGTCGAATTGAATCACCGGCCCTTCAGCATAGGGTTTCAGATAGTATGTGGACAACACCACGTTGTCGAAGATGGGGAAGGTTAACACCAAGCCGTCCTGCTGTCGGTCCTCGGGCACGTGAGCCACGCCGAGCTCCGTGATGCGTCGAGGCGGCGCGTTGGTCACGTCCTGGCCCAGAACGCGGACAGAGCCGCCCACAGCCGGATGGAGCCCGGTCAACACCTCGACCAACTCCGTCTGCCCGTTGCCTTGCACCCCGGCGACGCCCAGAATCTCGCCGGCTCGCACGAAGAGATCTACGCCCCGCACCACGCGTTGACCGCGTGCATCCTCGGCAGTCAACCCCTCCACTTCCAGCACGACCTCTCCAGGTGAGGCCGGCCCTTTCTCCACCACCAGCTCCACCTCTCGGCCGACCATCATCTCGGCCAGTTCCTCCGCCGAAGTATCCTTCGGTGTCCTTTCCCCGACCAGCCGGCCATCGCGCAGCACGATCACCCGGTCGGCGATGGCCATCACCTCCTTCAGCTTGTGGGTGATGAACATGATGGACTTGCCCTGGTCCGTCAAGGAGTGCATGATCTGGAACAGTTCCTCGGTTTCCTGGGGGGTAAGCACCGCTGTGGGCTCGTCGAGGATCAGGACATCGGCCTCGCGGTAGAGGGTCTTGATGATCTCTACGCGCTGTTGCACCCCCACGGGGATATTCTCCACCAGCACGTTGGGGTCCACGGCCAGACCGTACAGCTCCGAAAGCTCGTGGATCCGCTGCGCAGCCTTTTGCCGGTCCACGGCGGTCATGATCACCTGGATGGCGGGATAGGAAGCCAGGCCGAATAGTATAGCTGCCAGTACGAGGAAGGGGATCTGTCCTGCTGCGCCCAGGACCG
Organism: uncultured Anaerolineae bacterium; assembly: GCA_964592085.1. GTDB lineage: Bacteria > Chloroflexota > Anaerolineae > VGOG01 > VGOG01 > CAZQDO01. The sequence goes on from CAZQDO010000434.1 coordinate 4,393, forward strand.
AAGCCAGAGCCGCGAGGAACGCCGCGCCACCGACCGCCGTGATGGGAAAATAGAAGCGGAACCTCAGACGGGCGAACCAGCTCAGCAGTATCATGAGGGCCAAGATCCCGGCCACGGCTACGCCACCCGTCAGTGCAGCTAGCAGCCATTGGAATGCGTTGTCCAGGGTAAAGACAGCGCCCACAAGGCAGAGCACGGACGCCGCAACGCCGGCGATCCCCAACGTCCGCCAGGAGAAGGATGGTCTGGTTGGCTCGGTGCCCATCACGATGTTCTCGGCGACAGTGAAGACGGGCACCAACTGGAAATGCTGGTGGACCATGCCGATTCCCAGACCGATGGCGTCGTTGGGGTCCTCGATGCTGACCTTCTGGCCACGGATCTCTATCTCGCCTTCGTCAGGAGTATAGAGACCGTAGAGGATATTCATGAGGGTGCTTTTGCCGGCGCCGTTCTCGCCCAGGAAGGCCAGAATCTCACCTTCATTCAGCGTAAAGCTAATGTGGTCGTTGGCCAGCACCCCGGGGAAGCGCTTCGTCGCGTTGCGAACCTGCAATACCGGCGTCATCGTCGCTTCCTCCTCTGACACCGCACGGGCAGAATCCATGCGAGGCAAAGCCTATTCAATCAATCCGCTGCCACCACAGCAGGCGGTGCTGGGCTATTGCCCAGCACCGCCCCCATGTGGTGTTCGCCCTAAACCGGCCTAGCCATCCCAGCCGGTGCTGATA
>CAZQDO010000435.1:0-5098 GCA_964592085.1 uncultured Anaerolineae bacterium
TAGGGGAGTTGTGTCTGCTCTCTTGACCTGCGCTATGTCAAGATACTCGAAATCAGCACCACCCTGGATGACCACAGGATTGAAACCGGTAGCGTCGTTGTCCTGCCTAGCCCAGAAAAGGGTAAGCGGATCGAACTTGGCCAGCCGTTCCCACTCGCCAGTGCGGACCTCCAACACTCGGCCAACGCAATCCCTTGCTGGCGTGAGACCGCAGTTCACGACCCCCACCCTGAGGAACCAACTGGCCGTGTCGCTCGCTGTCAGAGGTGGGGAACACGCAACACTATCTATGAACAGGGCGAGGCGCGGCTTCCTCAGGAGAGGTGCCAGGCTGGCGACATAAGCGACGACGATGGACAGCGCGAGTGCCGAACCTGCCAGAAAGTCGCACCCGGTACGCACGCTCCAGACAAGGACGTTGACGGCGAGCAAACCTACGCCAATGGGTATCAAACGGTTCACAAAAAGAGACCACCTCCGTGTGCTCGCCACCAGTTCTCGGTGCATCTCTACTCTCCATTCCCAGCGTGGGTGCGCCACCCTCTTGCTTGCCAGCGGCCGTGTCCGCGCTGCCCTGTGGTCTCTGCGCGCAATCACGTGTCCGGCAGAGCATGCGCACGCCCGCGCCCACCACGTGGCGCGCTCTCGACTTTCGCTCCACTCAGTGCACCCGCGCCTGGGCGACAGGGAGCCCTTCGCGCATCAACCCGTACAACTCATACACCAGTGAGTCGATCTCCGCATCGGTGGCCTTGATCCGCCCGGTGGTGGGGCTTCTTGTTGACGGGCCTAGTCACCCGTGACGTGAGGCATCCGCTATTGATACCGCCAGAACCCTAGCCGCTCTAGCAACAAGCGCCTGGCAAGGTCCTGGGCGTTTGATACGTCGTAGTAGCTCAGACACGCGGCAACTTCTCCAAGTTTGTGAGCTGATACCCTGCTGCGCAGCCAACTCATGTGCGCAATCGCGTCAGCCACTCCTACTTCGGCGTCTCGGACCTTCAGCCCTGCCCATTCTGCGCGCGACTGAATGTCTAAAGGCCTAGTCCGCTCGATCCCTGTGGGCGTATCGCGCAGGATCCAGAGGATCGTTTCGGACAAGTCAATGCCTGCGTTCTTCAGGCGGCGTTCAAGTTCCTGTTTGACCGGCGGGTTCCACCGGCCCTTTATCCTACTCGGCTTCTTGCCTGACGCGCGCATTTCCAGTGAAAGCTCTTCCAGGACCGAATAGGCCAAGAGGATGGCGTACGCGCAATGCACATGGTGCTCGCGCGAAGCCAACACGAACTTTGCAGACAACCATCCAGATGGGACTAGATCCATGATGTTGGTAGAGAAGATCTCACGACTAAGCAGATGCTTGAACAGGGCGTACTGGTACGCCTTTCTGTATGACGCCTTGGCTGCTATGAGGCACGCCAACGGCAGATCTCCCACGTCGACGTCGCGTGGCGTCGCCACTGAGTGCCGGCGTGTCTGGCGTTGGGGACCGCTCTCCGGATTGATGGGAACCACCAAGGGTCGGTCAAAAGGGGGCAATTGCCCCAGCACGAGACACAGCGAGGCGTAGATGATGTCGCCTACGTAGAGTGCCCTCTCCTCGGAAGCTGCGTATATGTTGACAGCCTTCCCTGGGTAGCACTTACCTTCAAAGACCGTCTGTTGGCGACAAGCGTGATCGCCGGGCTCGCCCTCAAAGGAGATGATCCACCCTTTGCCCCTGTAAGGCGCGGGCGGGAAAAACGCATAGTCACTCACTAGGTATCCGGAGTAGTATGCCTTCATCACGACCTAGCCGGGGGGAGCAAGCCTCGGGTTCCCTCGCGAGACGTCGTGGCGCCGACTGCCGATGCCCACGCTGGGCAACCTAGCTACCGATGACACGAAGCGTAACATCCTCTTGTCCGACCAATTCTTCGTATAAGGACAAGATCATCAGTCTTATGGATTCGTCCCAGAATCCCTGGATCTTGGCTATGTCGAAGCCGGGTTGAACAATGTGGACGGTGTAGGCGGCTGTGCCTCGGCTCTTCGTGGCGACCATGTGCTCGAAGGCCGGAAGAGAACCCTGCAAGATTCTGGCTGGTGCCGAGCCCATCCTATTCTTCACTATGTCGAGCAGGTCACTCCTGCGTATCCATCTTGTGCATTTCCGTGCTTGTCCAAGCAGTTCAAAGGCGTCCTGCTGTCGCGCGCCCGGTGCTGACTTATGTGACGCTTTGCAGTGGATCAGGTGGACGTGCAAGCGATCCGGCTGTGGCTCGAAAGCAACATAGTCGGCAATCTCTCCAGCATGATGATCATAGAATATGATGGTGCCTTCGCCAAGAAGCTGCGGGAGCAGTTTCGCGGTAGCCTGAAGTACTGAACATTTGCCCGGCGACGCTTGTCCCTCTTCCACTGTGATGTCGCAGCGCAAAGCGCTCCAGTCCACAGTTTTGCACAACTCCGTGGGCAGCACTCTGTCTGAAGGGCTATCCCGGTACATATCTGTCCCGATTACTGCGCTACCATCTGTCAGAAAGAGCACGGGAGTGAACAGGGCGAAGTAGTCGGCCAGGTCATATGGCGGAAACCGTCCCTTTTCCCGCACTTTCACGGTGCATCTCTCCCACGCCTGGCCGGGCTGCAGGGAATAAGGTGGGTCCGTCCGGGCGTCGTATTGAACGCCCAGGCTCACGTTACCAGCTTTCAGCGTCAGCCGGCACTTATCAGGCGTGGACTTCGTCCAAGAGCCTGACCCCACTGAAAGCTCGAACTGGGGGTCGCCTTGAACGGTCGTGGTTCTCCCGGCTCGGTCCCGTAACTCCATCCGCAGCTCCCTCTGCAGATGCTCGAAGAAATCCTCAGACAAGGTGGCCGCGTATGGGCGGGCCGGCAGAGCTGTAATCTTCTGCGGCTGCCTGAGATGCTCTAGGTGGGGCAGGTCCTTGCTGAGCTGGTTAGTCAGTATGGCTTCAAGGCTGTCGCACCATCCGGCGAATTCCTCGAAGTAGCCACGGGCGCTCGACCAGATCTTGCCGCTCTGCCCGCTGACGCCTAAGGCCAACCGATCATCACCCAAGGCGACGCGCCCAAACACATGGCCAACGGCAAAAAACGTCCCATCCGATGGTTTGATCGTGTTTTCGGCATGCATGCCGGTGACCATCTTGTAGGAGGGGATAGCGCTGCTTGTATACGCAACCCGGCGCATTCCAACGTTGAAGTATGCATCAACATCTCCCTGACTTACTGCCTGCTCAATACGCCGCTTAGGCAGCGGCGTGAGCGAAGGCCGGCCAGCAGTCTCAGCAAAGGATCTACGGATATCGCGCGCAACCGGCGGAGCGGTTGTGAACTCGAACAGAAGACGGTTGGTACGATAGTAGATGTGCAGATCCGAGTTGACGTCAAGGAGTGCATCGCTCGTGGTCCACGCAGGTCGACCGATGCTTCGGGTGATCAAGACACGCCATTCCTTGCCGTCGCGCAACGGAGAATGAGAGGACTGAACTAGGTGAGTGCCGCTGCTCAGTTTCGGAATGGCGCTGATATCCGCGCTCTCGCCCTTGCCGTCGTACACGACCACGGAGAACGACGGCCTCAGCGTAAGCATCGAGACATCACCGGCTTCGTCCCGCGACGGCAAGCGCTGCTCGACGAAGATCCGTCTCCGTTGCTCCTTTTCCACCGCGGCATCAGCCAGGTTGGGTATGAGCTTTGCCCAATTCGCGTCCGCTTCGTAGAGACCCTTGGTGTGATCCTGGATGTCCTCGGGTATGGCGAGCAGCTTTGCGGTATGCGGCGCTGCCCCGCTGGTTCTGCAGACCCGACCTATAAACTGCAGGGTTACGGGGAATGATTGATGGGGCTCGTGCATCACAGCGATTCTCAGGGCCGGCAGGTCCAGCCCCTCCCCAAGCATGCCTACGCAGATCAAACCGTGGCATGTGTCGTCCTGCGCTGCTCTGCCGATCGCCGCCCGGTTTACGGACCACGTTCTCTTACTGGTGACGATCTCAAGGCTCAGGCCCTGCTCCGCGTAAAGGCTTTGGATGTCTTCGGTGTCTTTGAGCCTCCCGGCGCGCACCAGCAGCTTGGCCTGTCGCCGGTCGGGCTCCCGTTCCAGAGTCCTTCTGGCTTCCCGCGCAAGTCGGCGGTGTCTTTCTTCTTTGGTGCCCTGGCCGCCGACTGGTACGAACTCGATGGGCCTGTAGATGCCCCGCTGGATGGCTCTCCCCAGGGGGTAGCTGTACACAATCTCGCCCGGGATAGGCTTCTTGTCGTTTCTGAATGGGGTCGCGGTGAAAGTGACCACGCGTGCGTCCGCGAAGTGTGTCACGAGAGCATCCCACGTCCGCGCGGGCAGGTGATGCGCCTCATCGAAGAATACCGTGTCGAAGAGGTCTTTGGGTGGGGCTTCATAGACGCCCTTCTCGCTGGGGCTCACGCATTTCGGGGTTGAGATCACTACGTCATACGGTTCAAGTGCTAGCCATCTTTCCGCCGCACTCAACTTCTTTGATACTACCGCGACCTTCGGGGCCTTGACATCGGCCGGTACGCAGCCGGCTTCGCGTGCGATGTGCAAGCTCGTGAACTCGTCGCCAATCTGGTCTCGCACCACTACTGCCGGCGCGATGATTAGCAGTCTCTTCCTGGTCAAACCCAACGCAACCAGAGTCATCACCGCCGTCTTGCCTGAACCGGTTGGCATAACGACAATGGCAGGTCCGCTACGCGCCGTGAAGTGACTTAGCACAGCCCAGTAGGCTCCAGCCTGAGCTTCGCGCAGCATCTTTGTCGTTGCATCGGTGGGTTCGTCCTACACAAGTACACTGACTCGCCCATTGTTGCGCGAGAAATAGCTGCCGTTCTCTGCGTCATCCAAAGGCGTGCCTCCTTACCCGATACAGTGCGGGCACAGACCGACACGTGAGTGCCTGCACTACAACGACCTTCTCTTGCGCCAATCAACGCAGGTCATACACCAGCGCCTGAGTCTCCGCGCCGGTGGCCTCGATCTGGCGGTGGTAGAGGTTCTTGTTGGCGGGGCTAGTGGCCGCGGCCAGCTTGTTGTGGAGGTCCAGCATGCCGACAACGCGCACCTGGGTCT